>CAZIVQ010000302.1:0-5676 GCA_964542415.1 uncultured Bacteroidia bacterium
GCGTCCGCGGTGGGATTCGGGTTGGCTGGGCAACTCCGCCAGCAGCCGCGCCAGCGGCAGTTGCAGCCCCAGTAACAGCAGCATGAGGATAGCCATTCCCCCCAGGGAGCCCCAGTAGCCCAGCCACAGGTACAGCCCATGCAAGGCCAGGGCCACCAGCCCCAGGATCAGGGCATGGAGCAGGGCTCCCCGGGCCCATTTTTTCAGCCAGCCACCCAGCGAATGGTGGGCCCGGCCCGATCGCAGGGGCAGCCGGTAGCCGCCCAGCCAGTCAAAAGGCAAGCCGATGAGCAGGTAAGCCAGCAAGCCCCCCGCGATACCCAGGGCCACAGGCCCGCCGCCCAGTTGGCTGTCGACGTAGGGACCCAGGTCAAAGAGCAACCCCAAGGCACTGAGGAGCAGCCAGGTGCAGAGGTTGGCCAGGCCGAGGGAGAGACGCGATTGGGCAAAATTCATGAGGCAAAAGGGATAATCGGGTAGAGCAGCCAGGTAAGAGGAGAAGGCGAATCAGCGAGAATTAGCAAAAGCCTGGAAAGAAAGAAAACCAGACGCTGGGGTAAGAAAATCGGAATCTGGGAGCGAAAAACGGTGGCTTGTTGTCCGTTTGGCTTCTGCCGGGTAGAAAGTTAGGGATTTTTTTGGAGTCCTATCGCCCCGCCTTTACGTACTAACCAGCCCCCGCGAGCAAGCAGAGAGCAGCAGGTAGCGGGATGAGCTATTCATCGCTTAAAACCGATTCAGCTAAGAAATTGCCCGCTTTCGCGCTACCCTTTCGGGAGGAAGTTCGTATATTAACTTAATGTTAAGCAATCTTTACGGTAAGATTAAATATACCTAGTCCATGCGCCGCACCCTACTCATCTTCCTTACTTTGTTTGCCTGGCTCTATGAGGGGAATACGACCCCTTATCTGGCTGGCTGGCAGCCGGGTATGCAGCGGGGCGGGGAGCCTGAATCAACCTTGCTAGCTCGACCCAGCGTAGCGATCACCGTGGTGCATGACGAGAACCCGCCGCGCATTATCATCCGCTCTTGGTTCTATGCGGCGCAGAATTCGCCCAAAGAATTGCGGCAAATGCGCACGGCCATTCAGTTCTGGAATGACCAATCGGGTCGTTTTGCCTATCGCTTGGGGCAGGGAAGAGCGGCCCGGGACTATGGGGTTCACTTCGAGTTGGCCGAAGCGCCAGGCTATTACAACGAAGCCAATTTTTTCATTCCGCTGGCCAGTACCAACCTCCGCACCCTCAATCAAGTGCAGGTAATCGCGGATCAGGCCCTGGCTCGGATCCCGGCTTCGCACCCGGAAGGGCAGATAGCGGGTTATTCTCCCGAAAATTTTGTCTACATCGCTGCCAGCCACAGCGACAACCTGATGGTCGGCATCCACGAGATCGGACACCGCTTGGGGGCTGGCCATGCGCCCGGGGTGATGCATTGTACCCTGGAGCACCCTACGTCCTATGTAGCCACCCAGACCATCCGGGAGATCCTGGCCACGGTCGGCATGCTGGGTCGCAGTAAAAAAGGGCTGGAACTGGCCCACCGTTACCGGCCGCAGGCCGTGAGCCTGAGCGTTAGCGGGACCCCGCCCCCCAACTTTTTCCGGGCGGGCAAGGTCATCCGCAAATGAAGCATGAGCCGGGACAAGCACAAACACTAGTCCCGGCTTTGGCTTATTTCTCCAAGGCCTGATACGCCTCCAGACAGAAATCCATGCTCTGCTGCATGTAATCCGCCGAGAAGTCGAAGCGAATGCCTGCCCGCTCGTAAATGGCCGGTATGGGGGCGGTATAGCCCATTTTCAACGCTTCGAGGTAGGGGGTCAGCCCCCGCTCAGGATGCTGCTTGTAGTTGCGCCAGACGGCAATGGCCCCAAGCTGGGCGATGGCGTATTCTATGTAGTAGAAAGGCACCTCGTAAATGTGCATCTGCTTGACCCACATGTTTTCCAGCCACTCTTCATGGCCACGCCAGTCGATGCTGTCGCCATGGAAGCGGCGGTAAAGGGCTACCCATTGGGCGTTGCGCTCCGCTTGGCTGTGCTCGGGATGGTCATAAAGCCATTGCTGGAAGGCATCTACCGTTGCGATCCAGGGAAAGATCATGATCACCCGCATCAGTTGGTTTTTCTGGGCGCGGAGCAGGCTTTCGTCATCGGGATAAAACTCCCGGTAAAAGTCGAGGCTGAGCAGTTCCATGCTCATTGAAGCCAGCTCGGCGACTTCGGCAGGGGGGTTTTTGAGGTCGTTGAGCGGGAGGTCGCGGGTAAGAAACGCATGCACCGCGTGGCCGCTCTCGTGCAGCATGGTAATGACATCACTTTGGCTGCCGGCGGCATTCATAAAAATGAAGGGCACCCCGGTTTCCATCAGGGGATAATTGTAGCCGCCGGGGGCTTTGCCTACCCGGGATTCGAGGTCAAGGTAGCCCATGTTGTCCATCAGCCGGATCATTTCGCCCATTTCTGGCTTAAGCTGGGCCAGAATGCTGATGCTGCGGTCGAGGAGTTGGCTGGCTTCTTGGAAGGGTTCAAGGGGGTCTTTGCCAAAAATATCCACTTCCAGGTCCCAGGGACGCAGCTGGTCGAGCCCCAATTTTTCGCGCCTTTCTGCCATCAGTTGCTCGAAAACTGGTTTTACCGTGCGCTCCACCGAGTCGTGGAAAACCAGGGTGTCTTCGGGCTGGTAATCAAAGCGGCCCAACGCATCGAACTGGTAACGGGTAAAACTCTCGTAGCCAGCATTTTTGGCGATGCGCGTACGCAGACCGAGGAGTTTGTCGAAGACTTCCTGGAGCTTGTCCTTATCCTGCAAACGGCGGTTTTGTACGTTCTCCCATACTTCCTGTCGCAGCTGCCGGTCGTGCTTTTCGAGCAATTTGCCCGCCTGCTGCATCGTCAGCGTTTTGCCTTCATGCTCAATGGTCATGGCCCCGATGATGGCCCCGAATTGCTGGGCCACGGTTTTGGCTTCGGTACCCAGGGGGATGTTCTCCTCGCGAAACAAAGCAATTTGCTGCTTGAGCCCCCGCTTGAAAGTCAGGTAGGGATCGTCAGGCAATTGTTCGAAGAAGGGGTTGTCGGCCAGGTGGCGGTTGAGCTGATCGTCGAGCTTGGCATAGGGTGGCATGATCTCCTGTACAAACTGGCTGTAAGCTTGGCTCTTCGCTTCGCTGTTGGTGTCGCAGGTCATGCGGATGTAGCGCCAAGCGTAGGTTTCAGCCACGATGGCATCAAGCTCATTGCGCTTCGCCAGCCAGGCCTCGAGCGCCGCTGCGGAACCGGGCAGGTCGTTGAGCAAAGACTCGTAGTAGGGCCGGAGGGCATCCCAGCTGGTGACTTCGAAGTCCTTAGGGACAAACTGCCGCCTCGCGGCTTTATCTTCGATGTGTAGGGTTGACATATTTAGAGATGAGAAATGAGAGGTGGGAGATGAGAGGTGGATGTGGCGACAAGCGACAAGCGATGTGGCGATAGGCGACCTGAGACCGCAAGGTCGAACCTTGGCGCCCTTTTACGTCCAGTTTGGCAAGAGCCTTCCGGTTTCTTACCCCGGCTTTACCGAGGCATCTTCGACCGGGGTGCATGATCCGGGATAAACATGATCAATGCGCCGAGAAGCCTTCTTTCAGTACCCCTAAACTACGAAAGCCGTCTGGGAGTTACCAGACGGTGAAGATTTGTGAGGGGGCTACTGGCTAACCAGCTGCGGCAACGATGGCGTCGGAACGCACCGATAAATGACTGGCGGAGTAAAGGGGCTTGCCCTTGTGCAACAAGATCACCTGGGGTGACTGATGGGGAACGCCGGTCTCGGCCGCGATCTGGTTGGACAGCTTACGATGAGCCAGCAGGTCGAGCAAATGCAAATCAGCCACCGCCTGCAGGGAGGAGGTGGTTTGAAGGAGTTGATGCTGGACGTGGGCGGAAATACCGCAAGTGGTGCTGTGCTTAAAAACCAGTTGCGGCCGTTCTTCGGAAGCGGCTAGCAATGCCTGCCACGCAGCCTCTTCCCGTAGCGGGTACCAATGTTCCATAGGATTATCAGCGGTGGTTTCCAACTTTGGTGGCCTGGCAGACCTTGGAAGAAGTGCAGCCAGTGCTCATTGCCGCCAGGGAAAGCAGGAGCAGCAAGGCGAGGAAAATGTGCTTGATTCGCTTCATACCCAAATTATGTTTATTCCGAAACGTGGCTAAAACTACTAAATTGTGGCTCAAATATAAAAAGCCATTGCCGGGATGACCAGACAAGAGCTTGAAATTCTAACGGGTGATAAGATCGCCGGGCTAATTGACGCAAATCTTGACCAAGATCCAACCGAGCTAGCGTTAATGTTTACTCATAACGAAATCCCGGCCGCTTTGTTGGCCACCCAGGTCAAGTACCGCCAAAAAGCCCGGCGCAAGCTTCCGGCCTATTTTGCTGCCCGATGCCTCTTTTTACCCCGCGCTTACGAGCAAGCGAGCAGCGAGCTTACAGCCGCCATGAAGCCCTACCGCGGTCGGCGCTGCCTCGACCTCACCGGCGGCCTCGGGGTCGACAGCTTCCATTTTTCGCAGCAATTCGAGCAGGTCATCACCCTCGAACCCGATCCCACCCTTGCTGCCCTTACCGCCGAGAACTTCCGTCGCCTGGGCTTGACCAACGTCGAGCTGCGTACCCAAACCGCCGAGGCTTTTCTGGCCAGCTATGACGGGCCCGGCTTCGACCTCATCTACGCCGACCCCGACCGCCGCGACGCCCAGGGGCAGCGCCTCTACGACCCGGCCGCTTACGCCCCTGACCTCCTTGAGCTGATGCCCCGCTTGCGACAGCTCTCCGAATTGGTGGTGGCCAAGGTCTCGCCCCTCTTTGACGTGGCCGAGGCCCGGCGGCGTTTTCCCGAAGTACACGCCCTGCGCTTGCTCGGCGACGACAAGGAAGTAAAAGAACTGCTGATCGAGATGGGGCCGTCGGTCCCCGAAGCGGGCCTGTATGTCCAGCTGCCGGGGCAGGCCTTTGCCTTTCCGCTAGATGAGCCCAGCCAGCCGGTTTCGCTGGCAACCGGCCCAGCCGCAAGCTACCTGCTTGAACCCCACGCGGCTTTTTACAAAGCCCGCCGGGTGCAGGCGCTGTTTGCCCGCTTCTTTCCCCAGTACCCGGGCGGCCTGTCTACTGACGACGGCTACTGGCTCAGCCCTGCCGCTCCGCCAGCAGATTTCCCTGGGCGGGCTTACCGCATCCAGGCCCAGGGACCCTACAAGGTCAAAGCCCTACGTCGCCAATTCAAAGCCGCCGGCATCGGTGCCTTGCATTACCACCGGCGGCACTTTCCCTGGACCACCAAGGCCCTGCGGCAGCAGCTGGGCCTGCCCGAAGGCGGGCAATATCACCTGCTCGCGACCACGGTGGCCGGGCGGCCGTGGGCGTACGTGGCGGAAAGCTTGGCAAATGCCGGGGGCTGGTCTGTCGGGAGCCGGGGGCTAAAGCCGCCCGGCTAGCTTGTCGTTTGCTGCTCGGGTAGGGCTGCTCGGGGCCGGGGGCTGAAGCCGCCCGGCTAGCTTGTCGTTTGCTGTGCTGGCGGCCGCTTGGAGGCGGGGGCTAAAGCCGCCCGGCTAGCTTGTCATTTGCTGTGCGGGTAGGGCTGCTCGGGGCCGGGGGCTAAAGCCGCCCGGCTAGCTTGTCATTTGCTACG
>CAZIVQ010000303.1:0-5670 GCA_964542415.1 uncultured Bacteroidia bacterium
AAAGGCCGGACTCATGTCGGTGAGGGAAATCCGTCTTCGGCTGACCAATGACTCAAGTCGTCCGGCAGCGCTGCCACTGGGGTCTGTTCACTGGCGGCGTGGCCCAGTTTGGTTTCCAGTTCCACCGACCAGTGGGCCCGCTCGATCAGCTGAGGCACGTAGGCCGGCATAAAATCTTCGATCTGATGATCGAGGTGCAGCACCAGGGTTTTGGCCAAGGCTTCCTCGTCGCTTAGCAGGGTCTCGATCTCGCGGCGTAGGCCGGGCGACACCCCCCGATAATCGCGCAGCAGGGCTCGGGTGGATTTGAACAGGCTGATCACCACCAGGTGGCTGCGCTGCAGCAGGATGCCAAAGAGCCGTTCCCAGTCGGCGTGATCGCTGTAGATAAAGTGCACGCCTTCGGCGTTGCGCACGGTCTTGCGGTTGCCCAGAGCCAGGATGGGCAGCCCGCGTTGCTGCGCCCACCCGCGCACCGCGTGCGGAAGGAGCGATTCGCCCACGGTGACGGCCAGCGCATCGAGCGGATCGGTGGAGACCGTGCCCGCAACATCGAGGTCAGTTTCCTCGCCAAAGCCGCGCAGGTAGAGCACAAATCCTCCCGCGGTCAGGGCCGCTTGCTGGGCCTCGGGATAGTCAGCGATGGACTGGCGCAAAGCCTTGCGCTGCTCCACAAAATGATAATTGCGGTATTCTGCCAAGAAGGCCAGGGCGGCCATCAGCGCAAATCCCCCAAGCAAGGTCCACTCGTACCAACCCCGGTCGCCGTAGGCATCGATGGTCAGCAGCAGCGTCCCCAACGGCAGCACCACCAGAGCCACGGTGGTCAGGTGGCAAAGCGCTGACCACAGATAAAGGCGGCGCAGGGTGGGACGCAGAGCCCGGGCATAAAGCTGGGCAGACCAGGGGAGAGCCTGCTCCAGAAATTCAGCGTCAGTACGGGGAGAAGCTTGAGCCATGCGGGAAAGATGAGCAGAATTGGGAAGTTGCGCAAGTCAGCTCCCCTCAATCGCCGCAGACGGCAGGCGCAGGGCCTCAAGCGGGAAACCCGAATAGACAAGCACAAAAAAAGCAGGCCAAAAGCCTGACCATTTTACGAACTTTAGACCTAAACCATCCCTTACTCCTCACTCGCAACCCCCTATCGCTATGCAACTCCTTGGCCTCGACGCGGGTACCTCCTCGATCAAAGCCGCCGTGCTCGATGGTGAGACCGGCCAATGCCTGGCCAGCGCCATGCATCCGCAGGAAGAAATGCGGGTCATGGCTCCGCAGCCCGGCTGGGCCGAGCAGCATCCGGCGGACTGGTGGCAGCATACCCAAGCCGCCATACGGCAGGTGTTGCGAGCGCCCGGCGTCGAGTCGACGGCCATCGGCGCGATCGGCATTGCCTATCAGATGCACGGGCTGGTGCTGGTAGATGCGGCCCACGAGGTGATTCGCCCGGCCATCATCTGGAGCGACAGCCGAGCGGTGCCCTACGGCGAGGCGGCCTTCGACGCCCTGGGGCACGAGCGCTGCCTCACGCATTTGCTCAACTCCCCGGGTAATTTTACCGCAGCCAAGCTGGCCTGGGTGCTGGAAAACGAGCCGGCACATGCGGCCCGCATCCATAAGTTCATGCTGCCCGGTGACTACCTGGCCCTGCAACTCACGGGCGAACTCGGCACCAGCTACTCGGGCCTTTCGGAAGGCATCCTCTGGGATTTTCAGGCCAATGCCCCAGCGGACTTCCTGCTCGATCATTTTGGCCTGGACCCGGCCTGGCTGCCGGAGGACCAGGGCTGCTTTGCCGAGCGGGGGAGACTCCGGGCGGAGGTCGCCCATGAGTTGGGGCTGCCGGCGGGAATCCCGGTGACCTACCGGGCGGGCGATCAGCCCAACAATGCCTTTGCCCTGGGGGCCATCCATCCCGGCCAGGTAGCGGCCACGGCAGGCACCTCGGGAGTGGTCTATGGCGTCTCCGATCAGGTGGCCTTCGACGCACAGTCGCGGGTCAATCCCTTTGCTCACGTCAACCATAGCCCAGCGCAGACCTCACTGGGCATCCTGCTCTGCATCAATGGCACCGGCATCCTGAACCATTGGCTCAAGCGTACCCTGGGCGACCTCAGCTACGACGAGATGAATGCGCTGGCCGCCCGGGTTCCCATCGGGGCGGATGGGCTGCGGGTGCTGCCTTTTGGCAACGGGGCCGAGCGCATGTTGGGCAACCGCGAGCTGGGCGCGCAGGTGATCGGACTAGATTTCAACCGCCACGGGCGGGGGCATCTCATCCGCGCGGCGCAGGAGGGCATCGCCTTTGCCTTTCGCTACGGCCTCGATATCATGCGCGACATGGGGGTGGCCGCTCACCGCCTGCGGGTAGGGGAGGGCAACCTCTTTCTCAGTCCCGTCTTTCGCGAAGCGGTAGCCACCACCGCCGGGGTGGAAATCGATCTCTTCGCCACCGATGGGGCCCAAGGCGCCGCCCGCGGGGCGGGGGTAGGAGCAGGCTACTTTGCCGACTTCACCCAGGCCTGGCGTGGCCTCACTCAGCAGGGCAAGATTGCGCCAGACCCCTCGCAGCAAGCCGCCTATGAGGCCGCCTATCAAGGGTGGGCCGCGGCGCTGCAGCAAGCCCTGGCGGTAAGCTCATGAGCGACCAGTCAACCCATTTCTCAATGACGAATTACGAATTCTCAATTCCGAATTTTCCCTCTATGCCAATCACCACTGGATCCACCTCCTATTTCCCCCACATCGACCGCATCCCCTACGAGGGCCGCGAGTCGGACAATCCGATGGCCTTCAAATGGTACGACGCTGACCGCAAAGTAGGCATAAAAAGTCTGCAGGAGCACCTCCGCTTTGCGGTCGCCTATTGGCACAGCTTCACGGGCACCGGCATCGACCCCTTCGGACCGGGCCCCAGACCCTTGCCTTGGGCCACCCACCCTGATCCCATGACGCAAGCCCGTGAGAAGATGGACGCGGCTTTCGAATTCATCACCAAGCTGGGCGTGCCCTACTACTGCTTTCACGACGTGGACATCGTGGCTGAAGGTGACAGCATCGCCGAGACAGCCAAGCGGATGGAGCAGATCACGGCCTACGCCAAGGAAAAACAGGCAGAAAGCGGCGTGAAGCTCCTCTGGGGCACGGCCAACCTCTTTTCGCATCCCCGCTACATGAACGGCGCAGCCACCAATCCAGACTTTCAGGTGGTGAGCTACGCCGCCACCCAGGTGAAAAACGCCCTGGACGCGACCATCGCGCTGGACGGCGAAAACTATGTCTTCTGGGGAGGGCGAGAGGGCTACATGAGCCTGCTCAACACCGACATGAAGCGCGAGCGGGAACACCTGGGCCGCTTTCTGGCCACCGCGCGGGATTACGCCCGGGGGCAAGGCTTTAAGGGCACCTTTTTCATCGAGCCCAAGCCAGCCGAACCCACCAAGCATCAGTATGACTTCGACGCGGCTACCGTGATCGGATTTTTGCGGGAATTCGATCTGCAGGACGATTTCATGCTCAACATCGAGGTGAACCACGCCACCCTGGCTGGGCATAGCTTCGAGCATGAGCTACAGGTCGCAGCCGACGCTGGCCTGCTGGGCAGCATCGACGCCAACCGCGGCGACAACCAAAATGGCTGGGACACCGATCAGTTTCCCATGGACCTCTGGGAGCTGACCCAGGCCATGCTGATCATCCTGGAAGCGGGAGGCTTCACCTCGGGCGGCATCAACTTCGACGCCAAGCTGCGCCGCAACTCCACCGACCTGCACGATCTGTTTTACGCCCACATCGGTGGCATGGACGCCTTTGCGCGGGCGCTGATCACGGCTCAGACCATCCTGGACCAATCGCCCTACCGGCAGATGCGACGCGAGCGCTACGCGAGCTTTGAGGCAGGAGCAGGGGCCGATTTCGCCGCGGGGAAACTCTCGCTCACCGATCTGGTGGCCCTGGCCACCGAGCAGGGTGAGCCGGAGATGCGCTCTGGGCAGCAGGAACTTTACGAGAACCTCATCAATCAGTATCTGTAGCGCGCCATGCGGCTGGTGTGTTACAGCAAGCCAGACAAGCGGAGGCTCATGCAGGAAGTACGCCTGAGGGTCAGGGGAGCGGGCAACCTGCCATTATCCGCACGTTACCCTCGAGTCAGATCTTAAATCATCACCACCAGCTTGCCGACGGCATGTCCCTGGCCAATCAGGTGCAGGGCTTCTGGGGTATCGTCCAGGCTAAAGGTTTTTTGCACCGCGGGAATCAGCTTTTCCTCTTCGGCCAGCTTGGCGATGTATTGCAGATCGGCCTGGTTGACATTGGCCAGCAAGCTCACGAAGCGCTTTCCTTGCCGGGCGGATTTCCACCACCCCAGAAACAGGGTCTCGGGCGAAAACGCACAAGCCACGTAGGCTCCCCCCGGCTTGATCACCCGGGTCAGGTCCGCCAGGCGATGGTTGCCCGCCACGTCGAAGATCAAATCATAGGTCTGGTCGCCCTGGGTGAAGTTTTGCTGACGATAATCGATCACCGCATCGGCACCGTGCTGCCGGGCGCTTTCCATTTTGCCCGCGCTACACACGGCCGTTACGGTGGCCCCCATGGCCTTGGCGATCTGAATGGCATAGCTGCCGACTCCTCCGGAAGCCCCGTTTATCAGCACCGACTGCCCTGCTTGGAGCTTCCCTTGGTTGCGTTGGCCTTGCAGGGCGGTAACCGCCGCCATGGGCAGGGCGGCCGCCGCTTCGAAACTGAGGTTGTTGGGCTTTTTGGCCAGGAGCTTTTCCTGGACAGCCACATACTCGGCAAAGCCACCGAAGCCACTGTCCGAGAGGTCGCCGAATACCTCATCGCCAGGCTTGACTTGCGTGACTTCGGCCCCTACTTAACTACGCTTGAGGGTACGGGGGCTCAGGTTTAGGTAATCGCGATCTGGATCAGGCTGGGAATGCCACTGGGCAGCGCCTCGCTCACCAGTTGATGAATTTCGCTCAGCAGGCGGTTGGCGCGGGTGTGAATGGCCTTCTCTTCCTCCTCCATGCGCTCCACCAAAAACTGATGGATGCTGCGGTCAGCTTTGAGGGTGGGCTGTTCGAGGTCAACGGTGCGAAACTGAAGGGCATACGCCCGCCGCCCGAAGCGAACCGGACACTGGAAGTACTCAGCGAAGGCTTGGGTGGCCTGGTTGTGGTGCTTGAAGGAAACCCAAACGGGGTGAATGTCCTGACCGGTGCCTTCCCGTAACACTCCCACCAGCATGACGAGACTGGCCTCATTGGCGATTTCCAGTCCTTTGCGCCGCGCATCTCGGTCCAGGTATAAGGTGATGTGGTGGTCCTGCTCGATTACCCGGGCCTGGCCATCATCCGTGACCAGGACCATGTACCGCGCGGTGCGATGGAGCACGTCTCTCGCGCGCCAACAGGTGCGCCAGGAAAGCCCCAGGGTACCATAGTCTTCGGCGTGAAGCTGTCGCCCCTGCCTGACCCCAAAGCCTCCCGGCAGATGGACGTCGGCCAACTCGTAGGTCTCCAGCAGTAAATCTATGGGAAGATAGGGAGCGCCCTCCCTGATCTCTGGGTGCTGCTGATGCCCCGCCAACTGGTCGGGCGCTAACCCTTGCGCTAAGGCAAGTCGGGTGGCTTTTTGATAGATGCTGACCGATGACGAAGGGCATCT
>CAZIVQ010000304.1:0-5644 GCA_964542415.1 uncultured Bacteroidia bacterium
CCCTCCCCGCCCCGACGAAGCCGCCCAACCGGACCCTCCTCTCCCACCAGACGAGCCCTGGCAACCCCCCGAAGAAGAACCGGCGCTGCCTGAGCCCATCCTCCCCGACGAAGCGACCCCACCCGACGAAGCGACCCCACCCGAGGAGCCCACTGCGCCAGAGCCGATCCGGCCCGAACCCAACCCTCACTTTTGCCGGGGCAAGATGAACGGCCCCTGGTGTGATGGCGATGATCTCGTCGTCTGTCGCAACAACCAGGTGGAAAAACGGGATCTGTGTCCCCACGGCTGCCAAAAGATGCCCCAGGGTACAGCCGACAAGTGCAAACCACCCCCCCTGACAGGTTGTCCCTCCCTTCCCTCTAACAAATCATCATCGCCCCCCCACAAGGCCTGCAACTATATGGACTGGAAACTCTCTCCCGATGGCTTTTACCTCAACTCCCGCTTTGGCACCACCAAAGACTCTACCACCCTCGGTCATTCCACCACCTGTGGGGTCCTGCAAAAACACTACAATGGACGAAACTGTCGTTACGACGCCCAGAGCAAGAAATGTCTGGACAAAAACACCAAAATCCCCTGGATTCAGGGACATGTTGATTACAATTACCAGAAGCTCATCCAGACGGTAGACAAATACATCAAGGGGAATGTCCCCAAGCCAGAGTATTTCTATGTGGCCTGCGCCCAGCGTTTTGGCTGCGGACAGCTCCTTCGCGTCTCCAACCTGAGCAATGGTCGTTGTGTGGTGGTGTATACCGAAGACGGGGGACCGGGGACACGCTACGAATACGCCGACAAAGGAGGGCGGCGCATCCTTGACGCCTCCCCTGCTCTGGCTCGCTACCTCAAGATCAAGCGCTCCGGTTGGCTTAGCTCTGATCTGGTCTACGTGGAATGGGGCAAAGCCAGCGACAAACCCGGCCAGGCCTGCACCCCCTGCCAGAGCAGCCCCGCCAAAACCGGTAGCGAAAGCCAGCGCTCCCCCCACGACGTCAACCACATGATGCCCTATACCTGCCGCTAACACAAATTCTGGTCTGTGTGACCTGTTTAGCCGCTCTGGGCTCCTCTCCTTCCTCGTTCTCCGCAAGGTGACCAGGAGGGATCCTCCAGCAGGGCGCCTTCTTTTTGTAGCCGTTTGTGTTGGTACATTCGTTCGTCGGCTTCGGCGATGGCCTGCTCCAGGGTCACCGCTGTATGGGGCTCCCACAGGCTGCTGCCAATAGAGAGTGTGAGAGGAAAATCAACAGGAGAAGAGTTGCTGTTGAGTTCGTCGAGGGCTTCCTCCACTCGTTCGAGGAAGGAGTCGCAGGCATCGTGGGTCTCGGGAAAAACAACCAGAAACTCGTCGCCACCATAACGCACGACAAAGTCGATTTTTCGTATATTTTCTTTTAAGATTCGAGCCACTTCCTGCAAAACACGATCGCCGGCCTGGTGGCCCTGTGTATCGTTGATCTCCTTGAAGCGGTTGATATCGATCATGGCAAAGGCGATCGAGTGGTTGTAGCGGCGTGAACGCTCCAGTTCGTTTTCAATGGATTCCGCAAAATGGCGGCGATTGTAGAGACCGGTGAGAGGATCAAGAGAAGCCTTCTCGGCGAGATGTCTTTGCACCCGCAAACGTCGAAGAGATTCGTTGGTGTGTCCCGCCAATAGTTTCATCAGTTGGAGGTCATCGGGGCCAAGACGATAACCGAGAGAGGGCACAACAACAAAGAGTCCCCCCCCTTCCAAAGGCACGACAATGGCCGAGGAACCATGAGGAGGAAGCGACCATTGCTCAAACAAAGCTCCCACCTCTTCATAGAGTTGGGGCGTCCCCTTCTGCACAGCCTCAAGGAGGAGTTCGTCGGGTTCGAGTACAATCTCTTCCCCCGGCAGAGGCGGTCTTTCTCGGAGGACCGTCCTCTCCTCTGGTGTTGTTTCCCCAGAGAAGCCATGAGAAGAGGGGAGAGGTTCTTCTTTTTGGGAAAAAGGGGGCCATGCGCAAAGCAGACGCCAACAGGGAGGCGTTCTTTCTAGCAAGAAGGCCTGAGAGAGGGGGAGAAGTTCGTGGACAGTTTCGATGGCGAACTGGTAGAGGCAGGCCTCGCCTTCACAGGCCGCCATTTGCAAAGCTACGCCGTGGAGTTGTTCGATTTTTTGGTGCATCTGACGCAGACGCGCTTCCATCTGCGCTTTCTCCTGATCCAGATTGTTCTGGTGAAGCGCCTGCTCGATTACCGAAGGAAGCATATCGAGGAAGCCGCCCTCTAGATCTTTGACCAGATAATCGCTGGCCCCTGATTTCATGGCGTCGACAGCCAGGTTCTCGTCACCAGACCCCGTAATCATAATGATCGGAGGAGCCTCACGACGAGCCTGCAAAATACGCAAGACCTCCAACCCCCGGTATTTGGGCATCGAATGATCAATGGCGATCAGATCGTATTCTCCTTGCTCTGCCAGGACCAGTCCTTCTTCTCCGTCCCGAGCCAGTTCGACGCAGTAGCCCAAACGCTCAAGCCGTTTCTGCACCAGGCGAGCCAACCCCAAATCATCTTCCATGTAGAGAATTCGTCTGTTTTTGGGCCAGGCCATGCGTTTATCCTTTTTTGTAAGTACGACGCTTTTACTCCAGGCAACAACCAAAAAGTTCCCCTCTCTTTTGTGCCATCCAAAGAAGACCGCCCCCTCACTCTCCCCGCGATCGGTCCCTTCGACGCAGCGCCTTCAGGGAAAAAAATAAGGCTCTCCTCTCCACAAGACAAGAGCGACCTGCCCTGCTCTTCTCTCTAAAAGATAAGAATCTCCTGCCTGTCCTCTTGGAGATAAAAGAAAAGCAGTTACAGGATGGCTCCTCCCCCTCTCTGTCGCTACAAGAAAGGGGACGCCTCCCTCTCTCTACCGAGACAAGAAATAAAGAAAGCTCTCCTGTCTTGAAGTGAAGGAGAAAACTTCAATTTTTTTGAGGAAGAAGCGCAGAGGGAGCAAATAAACCTTTGCAGTCACCAGCGAGAAGCCTATCATGGTCGGATGGAACAGGTGTCGTGGTGGTGCAGCCCTGGAGGTTGTTTTCAAAAACCATCCCCCCAAACCAACAACAGCTCAGAGGTCAAACTGGTCAGGTCATGTTGGAAACCATTTACCACATCGCTTGGGGATATCGGGGAGGCATCCTAAACCGGAGCTTCACGCTGATTACCCTGTTGATTATCGCGATTCAATGCTGGCGGTGGTTTAGCTTTCATTTGCGGATCACTCGCTGGCGCTATCGTCTTCATCTGCTAGAACAAGAGGCTCGAGAAGAAGGGGTGGTCACCGTCACCGATCCCGAGGCGCTCCCTCCTCTCGATCCCTACATGCGCTTCTGGGACCAGGTCCCAGCCATGGCCATTATGTTTGGCCTGTTGGGGACCTTTATTGGTCTCACCGTCTCTCTCAGCCAGATCCCGGTCACTGGCGAGGTCGAGGCCATCCAAAAGGGGCTCTCTGTCTCTATCCCTTCGATGGGTACAGCTTTTTGGACCAGCCTCTGTGGTCTGGTGATCGCCATCACTGTTCGCATGACCAACGCTTTGATGGGCTCGACCTTCCGTCAAAAGGTGATCAACCTCTTGATGGCCAGCGAGCCTCAGGTCATTGAAGCGTTGGAATCCAGCGCCTTCCAACACGGTCGCGATGGCGCCCTTCTTCGTCCTTATGGGATTCGTGAGTTGCTCTGGCACCAAAACCGTCTGCTCAATCAGACTGTTGCCCGGGTCGCTCCTCAGATCTCCGAAGGGATCTCCCGTGGATTGGGTCAGATCTCGCCTGACGCCTCGGGAGGCGGGCAGGAGGCGCTGATCCAGCAACTCCACAACCTGATGGGCACCTTTGAGATGCTTGAAGAGCAAAACCGCAACACCCTGGAGCGGGTCTCCCAACAACAAGAGGCGATGGTTCAGGCCATCTCTCGCGAGCTAGGAGAGTTGCGACGAGAGCTGATGAGCCACCACCGCAACCTGCTGTCTCTGTTAGAACAAAAGCAGCAGCAGCCCTCCCAACGCGTCGATCAGACCGTCGGTGATATGCAAACCCCCTGGGGGGGGAGCGGTGAACCCTGGGATCCCAACCGGGGCGGCAAACCCTGAAAGCAGCGGGCTACGTCAGGCCAAAAGCCTGGACGTACCCCCCCGACGACCACAAAAGGAAGATACCGTGAGTTGGCTTGGCGGCTCCGATTTTGAAGACCACGAAACCGAAAAAGAACCCTGGTCCAGTATTGTCGACCTGATGAGTTCTTTTACGCTCGTCCTCTTTTTGGCGGTGACCTTCTTTATCATCAACTACAACCGTGCCAGTTTCCGCCTCAAAGAACGACAAAAGCAGCTCGATCGTGTGGCAGGCCAGTTGGCTATCTCCTTGCGCGATCTCAAGAAAAAGACAAAAAACCTGAAGATCTCCAAAGCCGAAGAGGCCCGCCTCCAGGCTGAAGCAGCCCGGCTCGCCAAAAAGGCCAAAGGCCTTCGCCTGCAAATGGGTACCCTCTCGGAGAAACAAAAAAAGCTCCTCCTCGACCAACAGCAATTGCTCGCCGAACGAAAAAAGCTGCTCGCCGAGCAAAAACGACTGCGCGAGGAGAAGAAGATCTTAAGCGCCCTTGTCGACAAAAAAGAACTTCTGGCCAAGAAAAACAAAGCCCTCGTCGAGCGCCAGAAGGAGTTGACGCGCAAGCAGATTATGATGCTGGGGCAGGCACGTCTCAGTCGAAAAAAATGTGAAGAGAAGCTACGGATCCTGCTGCAACAGCGCCGAAGCGTGCTCTCTCAGATCTCAAGCGCCTTCTCCAAACAGGGCAAGAACCCGCTTATTGGTTTTGATATCAACTCTGGAAAGATTCGTCTGGGGGGCCAGGTCCTCTTTGGCCGGGGAAGCGACAAGCTCACCGAAGAAGGCAAACGCCAGATGGGTCTGGTCTTTCGGGCACTGGACCGGGTGATTCGCCAGAAAAAGATCTACCCTTTGCTCGCCGGGATCATGGTTGAGGGACACACAAGCAGCACAGGGAAGACCTCTAAAAACTGGAGCCTCTCGACACGGCGAGCCTTGCAGGCCGTGCAGTATATGCTCTCTCTGGCCCGGGCCAAGGGGCTCTACAAACAGTATGCCCGCCTCTTCTTTGCCGCAGGCTTTGGTCAGTTTCGCCCGGTGATGACCAATGGCAAAGAAGATCTGCGCCGGAGTCGTCGCATTGAGGTACAAATCCTCTTCAAAGAACAAAAAGAGATTCAAAAGATTATCCAGCATTTAAAGAAGCCACCTCCGCGTTAATACCTGAGGAAGGCTTGAGCCAGGACTTTGTGAGTGTCCAGTCGACAAGCAAGAAGTTCGCTTCCCCGCTGCGGTCAAGAAACCCGCAACGCCCGTAAGCGGAGGAAGCGACAAAGGAGGCCCCCAGGGCAGCCTTTGCGCGATGGAGAGCCGAGGAAGCCATGCCCATCACCCACGGTCTAAAAGAGCGCCGCATTCCCCTCGAGGAGTACTTTGTCGAGGGGGTGGACTCAGGACTTTTTGATGATCTGACCTACCGCCCCAACAAATACTTTGAAGCCATCGAACAGATCCGTCTGGAAGAGGGAGAGATCCTTGATCTCAATCAATTTGATCGTGACTA
>CAZIVQ010000305.1:0-5637 GCA_964542415.1 uncultured Bacteroidia bacterium
AGGAGGTTTTTCGATGAAAGAGCGCAGATTGAAGGTGTCGAGCGTAAATCAGCAACGAGCAGGCCGATGGGCGGGATACCGGTCAGTGGCGTCGATACGGTTATCAGGGAAGTGGCTGGAGGAGCTGGGCTTCAAGACTGGGGATCGGTTTGTGGTGGAGGAGTCGCCGGGGTGTGTGGTGTTGCGTGCTGAAGCAGCGCCGAAGGCCGAGGGGTAGGTCATGGCACGGGTATCCGAGGAAGAGCTGAATCGTCTGAAGTGCGAGATTTCGCTGGAGCGGTTGGTTACTGCTCGCGGGGTGGTATTGCGCAAGCGGGGGGATGAGCTTCATGGGCTTTGCCCGTTTCACGAGGACCACTCTCCCTCTCTTGTGGTCAATCCCTCGAAGAACCTTTGGAACTGCCTTGGGGCCTGTCAGGCCGGAGGCACGGTTATTGACTGGGTGATGAAGGCCGAGGGGGTGTCGTTTCGTCATGCGGTGGAGCTGCTTCGCAATGATTACTCTCCGCGGGGTGTGACGTCGGCCCTCAGTCAGCAGGTTTCGGAGAGCTCGACGGTACGGAAGCTGAAGACGGTGGTGAGCAAGGACGGCGATAGTCAGGAGCGTCTTCGCCAGGTTTTGAATTATTACACCGAGACCTTGAAGCAGAGCCCCGAGGTTTTGGAGTATCTGGCCAAGCGGGGGATTGATAACGGGGATGCGATAGAGCTGTTTCGTTTGGGGTATGCGAACCGGACGCTCGGGTATCACATTCCGATGAAGAATCGGCAGGAGGGGGCTGAGG
Source organism: uncultured Bacteroidia bacterium (assembly GCA_964542415.1). Lineage (GTDB taxonomy): Bacteria > Bacteroidota > Bacteroidia > J057 > J057 > CAZIVQ01. The sequence goes on from CAZIVQ010000305.1 coordinate 786, forward strand.
TACGGGGGTGTCTCGAGGAGCTCGGGATCTATCGCAAGTCGGGTCACGAGCACTTTTCCGGGTGCTTGGTGATCCCGGTTACTGACGAGCAGGGTGTGGTGCACGAGGTTTACGGGCGGAAGATCAAGCGGGTATCCCGGAAAGGATCTTCGGAGCATCTCTATCTTCCCGGTCCTCATCGGGGAGTTTGGAACGTGTCGGCCTTGGCCGCGAGCTCGGAGGTGATTTTGTGCGAATCGCTGATCGATGCCTTGACCTTTTGGTGCGCGGGGTACCGCAATGTCACGGCGTCTTACGGGATCAACGGATTTACCGAGGATCACCTGGAAGCGTTTCGGCTTTACGGCATCGAGCGTGTGCTCATCGCCTACGACCGAGACGAGGCGGGCGAGAAGGCGGCTTCCTCTTTAGCTGCCAAGCTGATTGAAGAAGAAGGGCTGGAGTGTTTTCGGATTCAGTTTCCAAAAGGGATGGATGCCAATGAGTATGCGCTGTCGGTGAAGCCCGCGGAGAAGAGCCTTGGCGTGGTCATCCGTAAAGCAGCATGGCTTGGCAAGGGCAAGGCTCCCGAGATCACGAGCGAGCCGTTTTCAGATGTCGCGAATGAGAAAGCAGCTAAAGAGGAAAAGATATCGTTCGAAGCCGAGACAGTGGAGGAACCTCCAGAATTGCCTGTGTCCAAAGAGACCTTTCCTCCTTTAGTCGCTGACCTCGAGAGCCCCGAGCCTGCCGCATCGCCGGTGCCGACGCCGATGCCGTCTCGCGTAAAGGCCGAGGTGAAAAACGGCGAGGTGACGATAACCCTCGGTGATCGCCGATGGCGTATTCGGGGCCTCGAGAGAAACATGTCTTTCGATTCGCTTCGAGTGAATGTGCTGGCGGCGTGCGGCGAGTCGTTTCACGTGGACACGTTTGATTTGTACAACGCCCGTCATCGGCAGGGCTTTTTGAAACAGGCCGCCGAGGAGCTCTCTATAAAGGAAGAGATCTTGAAGAAGGATCTGGGCAAGGTCCTGCTCAAGCTGGAGGAGCTGCAGGAAAAGCAGATCAACCAGACGCTGAATCCCGACAAGGACGGGGCGGTGACGCTTTCGGACAAGGATAAAGGGGCGGCCTTGGAGCTTTTGAAGTCGCCGGATTTGCTGGCTCGGATTCTGGCGGACTTCGAGAAGTGCGGCATCGTGGGCGAAGAGACCAACAAGCTGGTGGGCTACTTGTCGGCGGTGTCTCGCAAGCTGGAGAAGCCTTTGGCGGTGGTGATTCAGTCGTCCTCGGCGGCGGGGAAGTCTTCGCTGATGGAAGCGATTCTTTCGTTTCTGCCGCACGAGGAGCAGGTGAAGTACTCGGCGATGACCGGGCAGAGTTTGTTTTACATGGGGGAGACGGATCTGAAGCACAAGATCCTGGCCATCGTGGAGGAGGAAGGGGCCGAGCGGGCGGCGTATGCGCTCAAGCTGTTGCAGTCCGAGGGTGAGCTGACCATTGCCTCGACTGGAAAAGATCCATCCACCGGTCGCTTGGAAACGCAGGAGTACCGAGTGGAAGGTCCGGTGATGATCTTTCTCACGACCACGGCGATTGAGATCGATGAGGAACTTCAAAACCGTTGCATCGTTTTGACGGTGGACGAGAACCGAAAGCAGACGCGGGCGATCCACCGATTGCAGCGGGAGGAGGAAACGCTCGAGGGTCTTTGGGGCCGGCAGGAGCGGGATGAGATCGTGAGCCTGCATCAAAACGCGCAACGTTTGCTGCGTCCATTGTGGGTGGCGAATCCTTTTGCAAAGCAACTGACGTTTTTGGATGACCGGACGCGGACACGGCGGGATCACAAGAAGTACCTGACGCTGATTCGGTCCATTGCCTTGCTGCATCAGTATCAACGCCCGGTGAAGTCCTCGCAGCGAAACGGCAAGACCAAGCAGTACGTGGAGGTGATGCTGGACGACATCGAGGTGGCGAATCGCTTGAGCCATCAGGTGCTGGGTCGGTCTTTGGACGAGCTGGCCCCGCAGACGCGGCGGCTCTTGGTGATGCTGGACGAGATGGTTTCGAAGCGGTGCAAAGAGCTTTCGATGGAGCGGAGCGATTATCGGTTTAGTCGGCGGGAGATCCGGGAATACGGAGGGTGGAGCTACGATCAGGTGCGGGTGCACTTGGAGCGATTGGTCAGTTTGGAATACGTGCTGGTGCACCACGGAGGCCGGGGCCAGAGCTTTGTGTACGAGCTTCTTTTCGACGGCAAGCTGGATAGCGCAAAGCCGCAATTGATGGGGCTGATCGATGTCGAAGCCCTGAAGGCTACAAGTACGAAGAAAAGTTTGGGGGGTGAAAACGAGGGGTTTGGGGGTGGTTTGGGCCCCCATTTGGCCCCCATTGGGGCGTCATTGGGGGGTGAGCAAACAGGGCGGAAGGCCAGTAAAATCAACGGTCGGAGCCGCAACTTTGGGAATTCTTCCGAAAACGCACATCTGGACGGGTCTTCAAAATCACCGTACTTGCCGAGTCGTACACTTAACGAAATCCCCCCGGCCCTCTTTGCGAAAGGGGGAGAGAGCCATCCCTCTTTAGCTGCTGAATCTTCCGATGCCTAAACGCGGCTATCGCAAGCCCAAGCAGGTGATCGGCGATCCGTCGGACCTCCACGGCATGGCGGTGAAGCTTCAAGAGTTTTTGGAGTGGATGCGCATCAAGAACTATTCCGACCGCACCGTGGGCAATCGGGAGCTGTATCTCGGCTACTTCATTGGGTGGGCCGAAGAGCGCGGCGTCACCCGGCCGAGCGAGGTGACCAAGCCGATCCTGGAGCGGTATCAGCGGTATCTGTATCACTACCGCAAGCCTTCGAGCGGAGAGGCCCTGAGCTTTCGCAGCCAGTACACACGGCTGGTGCCGGTGCGGGCCTTTTTCAAATGGCTGACCAAGTACAATCATATTTTGTACAACCCCGCGTCCGAGCTGGAGCTGCCTAAACTGGAAAAACGCTTGCCCAAACACGTGCTGACCCAGGCCGAAGCCGAGCAGGTCTTGATGCAAACCAACGTGGGAAATCCCATGGGGATTCGCGACCGAGGAATTTTAGAAGTGCTGTACTCCACGGGCATGCGGCGCATGGAGCTGATCGGTTTAAACCGCTATGATCTGGACGTGGACCGGGGCACGCTGATGATCCGCCAGGGCAAGGGCAAGAAAGACCGGATGGTGCCGATAGGAGAGCGGGCGATAGCTTGGTGCGAGAAGTATCTCTACGAGGTCAGACCCACGCTGACAATAGAGCCGGACGAAGGTGTCTTCTTTTTGACCGCCGAGGGCGAATCTTTGACCCCGAACCGGCTGACCCAGCTGGTGAGAAACTACGTCAACGCGGCCGAGATAACCAAGAAGGGAGCCTGTCATTTATTTAGGCACACCATGGCCACGCTGATGCTGGAGAACGGAGCGGACATCCGCTTTATTCAGCAGATGCTGGGCCACGCCGACCTATCGACCACGCAGATCTACACCCAGGTGAGTATCCGACAGCTCAAGGAGATCCACAGCGCCACGCATCCGGCGAAATTCCACCGAGAAGACAAATCAGCCGAAAGCCCCGAGGAACAAAACCAAGCCGAGCTCGACGAGCTGTATTCCTCTTTAGCCGCCGAAGAAGTCGAAGAGAACGAAGACAAGGAACAGGGAAGACGCTCGGACGAGGACTGATCGCTTGGACGATCCGCTCCGCTCACTGACCCCCGCTGCAGCCGCCGGGCAACAGCCCTGCCAGGCCTTAAGACCGGCGAGGAAGCCGCTCCGCTCGGCACGTCGCATAATGCGCATTATGCGACATGGCCTTATGTCACGGGGCTTGCATTTGATTTGGACGAGCAACCCCCGCGCCAACGCCTCCCCTCGCTCCCACTTTTACATAAGCAAAGCCTATGTAAACTTCCCGCCGGCTTAAGGCCTGGCAGGGCTGTTGCACCGTCGTCTTCCGCTACCCCACCCACCCGTGCCGGGGACAGCAGGGGCGGCTGCCGCCGCCCCTGCCGCGCCAGGCACTTTCTATCCTCGGAATACAGCGTCGATTGAAACTTTTCCGCCCCCTCTTTAGCTGCTAAAATCGAAGCTCAATGTTTCAGGCAACTAAAGAGAAAACTCCATGCTGAGCCACGCGCAAACCCACGCGCTCTCTGGCCCAGCGTGGCATCCCGGCCTCGGCGGTTTCCACTTCGAGGACGACGAAATCGTCACCGATAAACCCCAATGCGGCGGCCTCGCCGACTGGGAAGGCTTCGATTTGACTCCCGCCGACTTCGCCGACCCCACGCCTGCCGAACCCGACACTTTGTCCAAAACTCGCGTCTGGGATTTTGAAACTGAAAACACCCCCACCGTCTGGGCAAACCACGACCTAAGTCCCGAACAATGCCCGGAAAACTACGATGCTAACGCCGAGCAAACGTCAGGGTCACCCCTTGGCGCGAAGGGAGGACAAGCGGGAAGTGCTCCACAGGGGGAAAGCGCAGAGAGGAGAGAGCAGCCAGCAACGGATAGGGCTGACGCAAACAGTCCAGTCAGCAGCCAGCCTTCGACTCCATCAAAGCCCAAACTACAGTCCAGCACCCATGGGATTGTTTCACATGATGAAGTAAACTGCTTTGGGTATGGTGTTTCGGAAAAATTTGGTGTTGAACCTTCGAAAATAGTTCCACGGCCGGGGTCTACTGTAAATCAATTACTCGACGAGATGGGATTCTCTCAAGAGAAAGTTCGTATGCTTGATTTACAAGAGGGCGACTTGGTCATCGCACCTACTCAAGGTTCACTTTCAGAACCAGCGGCAGTTAATCCGGATGGCACAGGCACAGTTGAC
>CAZIVQ010000306.1:0-5621 GCA_964542415.1 uncultured Bacteroidia bacterium
TATTCTCCATATTCTCAAAAAAGAATATTTGTGGTTCATTCCCCCGTCGCAACGCGACGATATGAATCCCCGCTTCGGCGGGGATTTTTTTAGGCAAAAAAGAGCCCCTCCCTGCCAGAGGCAAGGAGGGGCTTTATCAATTGGGAGGGAGAAATCGGGGCGATTAGCGCTTGAGGATGCGCTTGGTCGCGGCACCTTCGCGGGTGGTGGCCCGCAGCAGGTACATGCCGGCTGGCAGGGCGCTGAGGTCCCACTGCGCCTCCAGGGAACTGACCTGGCTGTAGAGACGAAGGGCGACCTTGCGGCCACTCAGGTCATAAAGGGCTACATTCAGGTCTTGCGGCTGGCCTAAGGCCAGGGCAAAGTTTAGCTGGTCGTCTACCACCGGGTTGGGATAGACGCTAAACTCGCGGAAGAGGGTCACCTTCGGCACATTGCTTACCGGAATGGCGTTTTGGATATCGACAATAGGCCGGATCCAGGCATCTTCGATGGCGTTGGTTCGCCAGTTGGACCAGAAACCACCGAGGATCTCGAAGCTGCGGCGGGAGATAGGCTCCGCGCTTTCGGTAGCGATGAAGAGATCATCGTTGCTCTGCAACCAAGATACATAAAAGCCATCACCTTCGATAGTGACGGGCGGATCTACGGGACTACGAGCCCAGTCGTCGGCGGTGAAGTAGACCGAGCTGTCGGTAGGCGTAAAAAGCGCGGTCACCGTGAGGGTATCGGAAAAGAGCAGTGGACCGGGCACGTTGCCATTAACTGTGTCTACGCCGTGAATCTGTACGATGTGGGAGTTGCCGCCCCCGTTGGGGTTAAAGTTTTGCCCGCTCAGCAGGTATACGTCGATGTATTTGATGTCGACCGGATAGCCGTAGGACTCATAGTAGGTCCCCAAGCCACTGTCTTCATTGTTCCCGGTCCAGGATACCAGCCCGTCGATGTTGGCCGGGTTGTTCGAGGCGTAGGTGAAGGCCACTTCTGCCTCCGTGGTATCAATAACAATGGCCTCAATGTTGCGCACATTGTTGGTAGAGTTGATGTCCCCCAAGGCAAAGGCGTTGGTGATTTCTACGCTGTAGATATAGGGCCGGGCCGTAGGCGGCACAAAGGGGATATCGAAGACCACATCTTGGCTCGCTCCGGCAGCCAATCCGCCGGGGATGCTGTCGAGGGCGATGTAGGCGATTTGCCCGGTGGTATCGACTACCTCCGCTTCGTACTGAATGGTTCCGGTCAGGTCGCGGTTACCAAAGTTGGTGATGCGGGCGGTGAGGTTGAAGCTGGGAACATTGGGGCTGCTGCCCGGGGGCTCCCAAGGGACGAAAAATCCTCCGAGATCGGCATTTTGCACATACTCGACCCCGGCATCGCGCACGGCAAGGGTAGGATTGGTGGGGGCGTAGAAACGGATAGCGGTATTGCCTACCGGCAGGTCGTTGAGGCCTACGGTATTGGGCGCTACGTCATCAATGGCGAAAAGGCCCACGGTCCCGAGGAGGTTTTCGATGCCGACCACCATCGGGTAGGGGGTGTCGTTGTAGCTCGCATTCCACTGGCCTACTTGCAGTTGGTACTGAAAAGTGACGGTAGAATCTTGCCCGTCGAGGATGACCTGAAAGGAATTGAGGCCATCCCAGCCCGCAGGATTATTAGTCCAAAACGGCATCTGGTCATAGGTGACGATGAACCGCTCGTTGTCGGTATCGGCATAGTAAAAAATACGGCCGGGGTTACCGGGGCCTACCGGGCTGAGGTCGCACATAAACGGCGCGATCACATCGTTGGGACCAGCGCTCGTAGGGGTTTTGGGAAAGCCAACGCCGGTAGAAGCGATGTTGCCCGGCTCAAAGGCTACATAGCCATTGGACCCAATGTAGATTTCACTACGGGTGACCCAATAGTACTGAAAATCGAATCCCAACTGAAAGGGACCCTTGAAGTCATCGTCACCGATGCCCTGTACTTCCGTACCGAGGCCATTGTTGACGATCTCGATCCAGTTATACTGCGGCCCTCCGGGGGCGCTGTTGGTTTTCCAGGTATAGCCATACGAGTCCGGGTTGAGGCTCTCGGCTGGCCAGGGTAGGTTCTGGCTCAGCCCAGGCATGGTAGCCACGGCGGCTAAAAGGAGGAGTAGAAAAAACTTCTTCATACAATATTGACGTTAGTGGGGTTTTTTTGAGAGATGAGAGATGAGAGATGAGAGGAGCGAGTAGGGATGGAGGAATGGAGGGATAAGCGACTAGAGCTGCAAGGTCGAGTCCTCTTTGGTGGGAAAAGTAAACTTCTAGGGAAGTAGTTGGGTTTTCATTTAATATAGCGGCCTAATGCGACGCAAATCTACGGCTTATCCGGCAAAAACGACGGCAAGCGGAGAAATTTGCGCGGAACAGGCGACTTTCCCTCCGTATTTATCCTTTGCTTCATGTTGGCTTCTATTGATACCGCCCAGTTATCTTGCTACCTGGAATCCGCCCCCTGGGCATCTTTGCTTCATTTTTGCCAAAAGTTCATGGAACCGGAGGCTCATTTGCAGACCGAGGCTGACCTGGGTTTGCACTGTCATAGCCGCCGGGGCCATTTGCGGGCAGAACGCTTTGCCCTGGCCGCTGACAAAGTCCCCTGGCAGTACCTGCTGCAATGGACCCTGCCCCGCGACACCGGCCCTCTGGATCCCTGGCTTACCCTTCATTGGGCGGGCGAAGTGGCCCGGCAAACCCATTCAGTCACTTTTTGCGACCTGCCCCCCGACCTGGTAGAGTTACCCACGTATGGCTATTTTCAAGTCCGGCTCCAGGCCTGCGACGGCCACTTGCAAACCTATCTCTGCCGGTTTAGACAGCCCGATGAGCAGCACTTTATCGTGGAAGAAACTCTGCCCCTTGACCTGCGGGGCTTTCCCTTGTTTCAAACCCAGCTACCCCTGCCCTAGCGAGGCATCAGCACCGCATTACACTGGAGGGTATCGGTAGCGGTCACGATCTCATAAGTGAGAAAAATCGTCTGGCTGGCATCGATGGACCCACTGCCGGTCACCCGGCCGAAGGCCATAAACTGCTCATAGATTTCGATCGAGGTTCGGTTGAGAAAGCGGCCCACGACCTTGGAGGCCACCGGGTTGGCGACAGATTGGTTGTTGAGGTTGATGAAGGTCACCTGCCGGGGCGAAGGGCCAGTTTCCACGCTCATGTTAAAAGCGCCGCCATTGCCATTGCAGGTTTCCTGCGCGCTAAACTCCCCGGCAAACTTATCCTCCCAGCGGTCCTCACAGCGCTCTCCTTCGAAGCCCTCGCGACAGACACAGCGCGGCTCATCATTCTGCACCACACAGGTATCGGTCTGGCCCGGTACACAGTCCGCCCGCCGACAAGGGTCGAGGGCGATGTTACAATTGGGGCCAATGAAGCCGGTCGGGCATTCGCAGGTCCCATCGACGCATACCCCTCCATTCTCGCAGAAGCGGTTTTCACAGGGGTCCTGACAGGCCATGCCCGCCAGCAACAGCATCCCACCCATCCACCACCAAATCGCCTGGCTCATAGCGTGAAAAAAGACAAAGGAAGCCGAAAATAACTTCTGGTTTTGAGTACTAATACAGGCAAAACCCCCATTTACCCTACCCATAGATGCTGTGCGAACCATTCAATGCAAAATAATATCCATTCAGCGTCTTATTGCAAACACTCGACAGCTTCTGCGCAGCCTCGCACCGGAGAATATGTACCTTTAAAATTGGCAACTGCCCCTTTCTTTTTCCCCGAACCAAGAAGAAAGCATTGCCGCTACCATGGGAAAATCCAGCCGCCATATCCTCATCATCGACGATGACCCCAATATCCGCATGCTACTGGGATATGTGCTGCGCAAGCATTACCGGGTCACCACCCAAGACGACGGCCTGAGCGCCATGTCGTGGCTGGCTGGCGGCAATTTGCCTGACCTGATCCTGGTCGACCTGGACATGCCCCGCCTCAATGGCTATGCTTTTTTACGCAACCTACAAGACAGCGGCTTCTTTTGTGAGATTCCAGTAGTTATCCTTTCGGGCTACGATGCAGAAGAAGTACAGGAAAAATGCCTGGCCGAAGGAGCCAACGGCTACCTGATCAAGCCCTTCAACCCCGAGCTGGTCAAAGAAACCATCGAAGCTATTCTGGCAGTAAAAGAATAGTTCCGCTTTTGTTATTCGCCGCCTTATATTTTCAGCACCCACCATGGCTACCCTTTTCTCTTCTCACCTTTCTTTTGCCCGGGACCACCGCGGGGCAAAACAAGAGGTGCCGGGTGAAACCTATCATCCGGTCACCCAACCGCTGCCCCGGGTACCGATCAAGAAGCTGCTGTACGTGGGCGAGAACGGCAAACGGATCAATAAAAATATGCAGGAGCTGGATTACCTGGGCATTCAGCTGCGCACGGTGAGCAAGACGGCCAACTGGCTGCACAAGATGGCCATCGCCACGGGCTGGTCTGAGCAGCTGAGCCGACAGCCTGCAGACGACCTCCCCGATGCTATTCTCTGCGACCTGAAGTTGCCCGACGGCGATGCCCTAGACCTTTTTTCCCGCATCCGCGGGGACCGCTACCTGCGGTTTATCCCCTTCATCATCATCACCCAAACCTTTGGCAAGCAGGACCAGCTGCGGGCCCTCAAAGCGGGCGTAGATGACTTCTACGACCTCTCGGTCGAACCCGCTGCCCTCCACAACCGCATCAGCTTCCTGAAGCAATTCAAGCGGGAGACCCTGCGCATCCGCGAGGCAGGGGCCAAGCTGCCGGAGTTTCGCATTGCCTGGTACAAGCGAGCTTTTGACCTGACGGTGGCCGCCCTGCTGCTACTGCTGCTGAGCCCCTTGCTGCTGCTCATCGCCTTGCTGGTCAAGCTGGAGTCCCGGGGACCAGTGCTCTACATCTCGCAGCGGGCGGGCACGGGCTACCAGGTGTTCAATTTCCTGAAATTTCGCTCTATGCGCACCGGGGCAGACGACGAGCTGGGCCACCTGATCCACCTCAACCGCTACGAGGAAAACGAGGAAGCTCCTCCCCTGCCAGCCCACGAAAAATGCGTGGAGTGCCTGGTAGCCGGATCGGCTTGTCAAGCTACCCTTTTGCTGGATGGCTTGCAGGTCTGCGAACGCGAATACCTCCGCAGCCAGCAACGCGCCGCTGAGGGGCGCAGTTCCTTCATCAAGCTCGACAACGATCCCCGCGTCACCCGCCTGGGCAACTTCCTGCGGCGCACTGGCCTCGATGAGCTGCCGCAGCTGTGGAACGTGCTGCGGGGTGATATGTCGCTGGTTGGAAACCGCCCCCTGCCCCTCTATGAAGCAGAGCAATTGACCACTGACCTGTGGGCCAAGCGATTTTTGGCTCCGGCAGGGATCACCGGCCTCTGGCAGATCAAGCGGCGCGATGGCAAGAAGGTTTCAGAGCATGAGCGCAAGCAACTCGATGTGGCTTATGCTGATCAGGCCAGTTTTGCAAATGATCTGCTGATCTTGCTCAAAACGGTACCGGCTTTGCTCTTTAGAAGAACTGATTGAGCCCTGCGGGGGTTAGCCATTGTCGGTGAGACTGCCGGTTTTATGCTTAACTTGCCTTCCGATGGCCCCATT
>CAZIVQ010000307.1:0-5594 GCA_964542415.1 uncultured Bacteroidia bacterium
AGGTAAGGCGGCGGCGCTTGGGGCGAATCTCGAAAAACTGGTGGCTGCGCATGAAGACCATACCAAAGAGCAGGCTGAAGAGGGCGGCAGTGCCCACCACAGCGTTGTAGACCCAATTGAAATCCATGCCATGCTGCTGCCAGAGCCATTCGGTGGCCCGGTAGAGTTGCGGATGGTAGGTCACGGCCAGTTTGCTGAGCACGATCACGGTGCAAAGCAGGACTACCCCATAAAGCAGGGCATCAGAAAAGATGGGATGCCGCAGCAGCCAGCGCAGGCGGCGGCGCAGGTCATAGCCGAGCTTACGCTCTTCCTTATGCTTGGGAATGCGGTCGAGGCGGTTGCGAGCCCGCTCTTTGATGGCCCCATGGTCGACCGTAAAAGCAGCGGACCGGTCGCCGGAAAAAGCCCAGACGTACTCGGCACGGGTCACCGCCGCGTAGGAAAATCCCTGATCAATGGCCCCCTCGAAAACCCGGTCCGATACCCGCTCCTTTTTGCACTCCACGATAATCAGCGGGTCCTTCCTCTCCCGGTCACGGTAGACCACGATGTCGGCCTCACGGGTAGAAGAACCAATCTTGATCTTATCACTGACGCAGAGTTTTTCCGGCGGATAGTCAAAGAGGTAGATGAGGCGCAGAAAGGTGTCGAGTTGCACTTTCTCCTCAGGGTTGGAGAGCTTGCGGGTCACCCTACAGGGAAGGTAGGTAACCAAGTCGCGGCGCTGGTCAATGACGATGTAGCGGTCGCGAATGCCTTTTTTGACCAGACTCATAAAAGATAGCGGAGTTTTGAGGCAAATATAGGGGTTTTTCTCAAAGGATTAGTATGATGACGCTAAAATTAATGGGAAAAAAGTGCGAGCCCCCCGGCAAGCTTTTCTCCCCACGCTGTCAGGGCTGCTGGCACGTCCTGCTTTTGCCCTGACAGCGTTGATTTCGTCCCAAACAACGCAGGTAGGGTTACGAAAAGCAGGACTGCTGAGAACCCTGCCAGCGTCAGGAGGCGGCGCGGCTCCTCCCGACAGAAAAGTAGGGACCGGCCATGCCCAGTCCCTACCAAGCAGGCAGGGATGATAAATGGTGGCTGATTCGACCCCAACCACAGGTTCGTGCCGGAAAAGGGGTAACCAGCTTCACCTCCGATGAAAAAAACCGCCTTGGCTGCACGAGCAACCAAGGCGGTGGACAGGCCTTTATTTCCCTTACCCCTCCTCTATTTCCTTATTCCCTTCTCTACAACAACATCCGCATCGGATCTTCCAGCAGCCCCTTGAGGGTCACGAGGAACTCAGCCCCGGTAGCACCATCGACCACGCGGTGGTCACAGGAGAGGGTCACCTTCATGCGTTTGCCAGGCACCACTTCGCCATCTTTTACGACCGGCTTGTCGATGATGCCGCCGATGGCGAGGATGCAAGCGTCAGGCGGGTTGATGATGGCGGTGAACTCTTCGATGCCGTACATGCCCAGGTTGGAGACGGTGAAGGTGTTGCCTTCCCACTCTTTGGGCTCGAGCTTGCGCTCGCGGGCGCGCTTGGCGAAGTCTTTCGACTGCTTGGCGATGGCAGAAAGGCCTTGGGTGTCGGCAAAGCGAATGACCGGTACGAGCAGGCCTTCGTCTACGGCCACAGCCATGCCCACGTGTACGTGCTGGTTGTAGCGGATTTTGTCGCCGAGCCAGGCCGCGTTGACGGCCGGGTGCTGGCGCAGGGCCACGGCCGCGGCTTTGATGACCATGTCGTTGAAAGAAATCTTGACCTCGGAGAGCTCGTTGAGCACCTTGCGGGCTTCGACGGCCTTCTCCATGCCGATCTCCATGGTGAGGTAGAAGTGGGGGGCAGTAAACTTCGAATCGGCGAGGCGCTTGGCGATGGTCTTGCGCATCTGCGACACGCGCACCTCCTCGAAGGACTCCTGTCCGGTGGCTGCTGGGGCCGGGGCAGCAGCAGGTTCGGCAGCAGGTTCGGCGGCGGGTTCGGCAGCAGGAGCTGGCTCCTGATAGCTTTCGATATCGCGCTTGACAATGCGGCCGTTTTCGCCGGAGCCATTGACATTGCTGATGTTGATGCCTCGGTCAGCCGCCATCTTGCGGGCGAGGGGAGAGGCTTTGATACGGCCGCCTTCGCTGCTTTCAGGGGGCGGAGGCGCAGCTTTACCAGAATCGGGTGCCTGCGCGGGTTGCTTGCCCGGCGCTTCGGACTGCCCCTCTTTTTTCTCGGATTTCCCTTCTTGCTTCGCCTCTACCGGTTGGGCCTGAGGCTTAGGTTCTTCTTGAGGCGCTTCTTTTTCCTCCTTTTCCTCTTGCTCCTCTGGTTCTTCGGTTTTGGTTTCCCCGGCGGCTTCAGCTTCTGCCGCTTTGACCACCTCAGACACGTCCTCTCCTTCTTCGCCGATAACGACGAGCAAAGCGCCAACCGGAATGCCGTCGCCTTCTGCTACCCCGAGGTAAAGGACCGCGCCATCATAAAAGGACTCCACGTCCATCGTGGCCTTGTCGGTTTCTACTTCGGCGAGGAGGTCGCCAGAAGAAACGGTATCACCTTCTTTTACGTGCCAAGCGGCGATTACCCCTTCGGTCATGGTGTCACTGAGACGGGGCATTTTGATTACTTCTGCCATGGATTTCTGCGAATTATACTTTGTAAATGGGAAAAGGAGCGGGGCAACTCAAGGGAGAATGAGCCGATTGACCGTATGTCTCGCTTTTGCCCAGGGTTGGTTACAGCGATTTAGCCTATTAAGCCCATAAAATTAGGCATATCTACACAAATGCAAAATGCCAGGCCAGATTATTCCTGCCAAAGTTCCTGGGGCTGCTAACGGTGCGGGAGAGCGCCAGAAAGCCCTGGGGTTTTCTTTAACTAAATGCCTGCTCAGCAGCCCCCCAAAATAAAGATATCTCCTGATAACCGGGCTACCTTTCCGCTTGTTTTTTGAGCAAAGCTTTTTGCGGGAGTTCCCGGCGGGCGCTCCAGTACTGCCATTCACAGGCGGAGGCCCAGCTGAAAGCCGAGGTGGTAGGGCTCGATCACGGTGGCGGCAGGCCCTAGGTACATAGGCATCAACTGGTAGCGGAATTCAGGCCCCACAAAAAACGCATGGCGGCCCGAAAGGGGCAGTTGATAAAGCAGGCGCAGGGCGGCGTGGCTGTGGAAACGACGCAGCCCCAGCAACGCTCCTCCCGCATAGGGAACCTGGGCATTGGATTCATTGGTAGGCGAAACAAACCCGCTGCTACCTGCTGTATTTAACGACCGGTCATAGGTAGACTGCGTTGCCAGCAGGGCCTGCTGGTCTTCGGCCGGCTGGGCATGCAGGTTGGTGTTGAGCGAAAGGCCGGCAGAAAGCAATAATTGCCCGCGGCCCGGGCCCGGCAGGTAGCGGTTGAGGTAAAGGGGGAGTTCAAGTTGGACCGGCTGAAAGGTTGCCTGGTTGCTGGTTTGGACCTCGAGTTGGGAGAAGTCTACCGGACCAGAAAGGCTTTCGAAGTCCGTAGAAGAATTGGGGGCAAACCAGGTGCTTTGGGCGCGGCCCATTTCAAAAAGGCTAAGCCCTAGCCCTGATTCCAGGCCCCAGCGCCGGTTGAGCCGGTAGGCCAGCCGGAAGCTCATATTTACCTGGGTTTGCGGCAGGTTCACCGTTTGCACGTTTTCAGCAGGGAGGTTACCAAAGCGGGTTTGGCCGCCAGAGACATTCACGTAGTCGGCTTGTAGGCCGCTACCTCCGAGGGCGCTCAAGGCCATGGGGACGTTGCCGTTGCCTCCTTGAAAAGAAGAGCCGGCTTGCAAGCGGTAAGACCAACCCCGCATCCGGGATGCTTGGTCCGGAAAGTCCGGAGGGGGAAGGGGGGCATTTGGTATGGCCTGCTGCGCCAAGGAGGCGAGCGTTTTTTCTTCGCCCGCGGCAAGGGGGAGCATCGCGTTTATTTCTGGAGCCGGGATGTCAGACAAGGGGGCAAATAATGGTCCAGCTAAGGACCGAAGGGGATCAACCCAGGCAGGGTGGGGGAGTGGCAGCGGCTTCACTGCCAACAGGGCGGGTGAAGAAGCGGCGGGAGAACGGTTAGGCAGGGAGACTGGTGCAGACAGCGGGGAAGCAGCCAAGGGCGCAGTCTCCACGTGGGGGGACAGTTCGGCTCGCTGGTTGGCAGCGGGCCGCTCGGCTTGGGGCAAAGCCTGGCTGGGCGAAGCCGTATCTACCGGGGCTTCTGCCTGTAAAGGAGCCAGCTGGTTCGAGGTAGGGGAGGAAGCGGGCCCGGGCCAGAAAAGCCAGAGCAGGGTAATCGCGGCCGCAGTAGAAACGGCCATGGCTCCGAGCCACATCCAGGTAGTTCCCCGTCGCCGGACGGGCGGGGGCAGGAGCTGGGTTTGCAGGGCTTCCCAGATTTCGGGGCGGGGCGGCACTTCGACCTGCCCCAACTTCTCCCGCATTTTTCGTTCAAAGGGTTCAGATGGCATCCCGCAGTGTATTTGTTTCCATATAAGCCTCACAGATGCGTTTTTTGAGCATGGCCCGCGCCCGGGTGTATTGGGAACGGGAGGTGCTTTCGGTAATGTGGAGCTGCTCGCCGATTTCAGCGTGCGAATACCCTTCAATGGCGTAGAGGTTGAATACCAGGCGGTAACCCGTGGGCAATTCCTGGATGCGGTCCATCAGGAAATCTGCTTCTAATTCATCCAGTACGGACTCATTTACCTGCTCGGCGATGGCTTCGTTGATTTCGAGTTGTTGTAGCATGTGCTTTTCCCGGCGCAGGGTGTCTATGGCCGTGTTGATCATGATGCGGCGGATCCAGCCTTCGAGCGAGCCTTTGTCTTGGTATTTCTCCAACTTCTGAAACACCTTGATAAACCCCTCCTGCAGCATGTCCTCTGCCCGGGCCGGGCTCTTGGCATAGCGCATGCAGACCCCCATCATCTTGGGGGCGAAACATTCGTACAGCTCCCGTTGAGCCCGGGGCTGCCCGTCTATGCAGCGTTGTACCAGCGCCTGTTGGGGCGGTGTAGCCATAGAGCAGAGGGTCTGGGATTGAGTGAGCGCGCTCGCTGTGCTTTGTTTCTAAGACGTAGCTTGGGCAGCATACGCTGCGTTGAGGGTGGAATTTGTTTGGGGAGTTTTATTTCACCACGGAGGTTTTTGCCTAGCAGGGCGGGGAGGTTCGAGCTTGCGGTCTCAGGTCGTTTGTCGGATCTCTATTTTTCAACGCAGATCATGGACCCCGGAGAAACCGGGGGGGCGCAAAGGAGGCGCAAAGGACGCAAAGGTTTTTACCAAGCAAGGCGTAGGATTCACGTTTCGCTGATTTTTTTCCTGAAAAAAGAAATTGATCCTATCAACACTAGCCAAAACAAGAGGAAATAAACCCTTTTTTAGCAAAACGGCTCATCCTTGCTAATAACAAGTGTATTTTGATACAAAAAATAGGAGTATACAAAATACGTATTTTCATACAGGTGGATAAAATTTAAGTTAAAACATTGATTATCAAGTATTTGAAATTTTATTTTTCCCAATTAGAATCAGCGAAACGTGAAGGAATAGGCGTTACTCTTTAAGTAAGTCCCCGTTTTTTTCATTGCCACTGCTTAA
>CAZIVQ010000308.1:0-5583 GCA_964542415.1 uncultured Bacteroidia bacterium
ACTGCGGAAAAAGAGCAAGTTTAAATAGGTAAGAATTTAGCGACGGAAGCACTAGTCAACGATCGCAGAATAAGGAGCTGGGTAGCAAAAGAAACGGGCAGCCAAAAGGCTGCCCGCCGAATTATACACACACTGCCAACAAGACCGGAGGAAAAGGGGGGAAGTCTTTTCCAGGTTATCGGTCATTTTTTTACCTAATGCGATGCGTTTGCTGCTATTTTTACCTGCTGCAACAGGTGAAGAAAGAACGTGTAATCTCGATTGACAAAGGCAAAGTAGGGGATTTTTTGCGCTTGAAACCAGCCCCAGGTAAGCCAAAACGCCTATTCCTGGCTATCCAAGGCCCTTTTCTAAAAAAGCGAAGCGCCAACGGTCAAGCCCCCGGCGCGAACCGTCAGCATTTCTCTGGGAGGGGATGTAAGACTTGAACCGAAAACTTACATTTTCCAAATAAAAAACTATCCACTACTCTCCCAATACAAACCGCCCTCAACTCCGGAGCCCCCTTTGCGTATTGGCGTGGGTACCCTAACTTTGCTGGGGGAATCAAGCACGGTTGGGCCAGGTTCAATTATTTTTTCATGCACATCATTATTGCCGGAGCAGGAGAAGTCGGTTTTTTGGTCGCTAAGATGCTTTCTTATGAAGAGCATGACATCGTGCTCATCGACAAGGACGAAGATCGGCTCCAATATGCCGAATCTAATATCGACGTAAGTACCCTGAAGGGCAACGCGATTTCCATTCGCCTGCTCGAAGATGCGGGGATCCGTGAGGCCGACCTCCTCATCGCTGCGACCTCTTCTGAAGAGACCAACATCACCACGGCCATCATAGCCAAGCACCTCGGAGTCAAGCGCACCATTGTGCGCCTGGCCAATCCCGAGTTTCAAGACAAAACAGAAAAAATTGACCTGCAGGACATGGGCATCGACGCCATGGTCTTTCCTGAAGACCTGGCCTCGAAGGAAATCTCCCGCCTGATCAAGCTCTCCGGACTTACCGACAGCTTCGAATTTGGCGGCGGCAAGCTGGTCCTCACCGGCCTGGTGCTGGAAAAAGGGGCGCCCCTCGATCGCCTCAGCATGATCGAGGCTGCCCGGGCCCATGCCGATACGCCCTACACCGTGGTGGCCATCCAGCGTGCCGGGCGTACCCTTATCCCCCGCGGGGATACGACCTTCAAGGCAGGCGACCACGTCTATTTTATCAGTGAACCGGAGGTGATCGAATCCCTGATGGGGCTATGCGGCAAGGAGCGATTCGACGTGAAGAACGTCATGGTTTTAGGAGGTAGCTTGATTGGAAAGGAGTTTACCCGCAATGCCATGCACAAGTACTCGGTCAAGCTCATCGAGCAGGACAAAGACAAATGCTTTGGACTGGCCGACGAACTCAGCGATGCCATGGTCATCCACGGAGATGGGTCCAACGTGAACCTCCTGCAGGACGAAAGCATCACCGACATGGATGCCTTCATCGCGGTAACCGGGGATTCGGAGACCAACATCATCACCTGCCTCGTGGCCAAAAACCACGGCGTGAAGCGCACCATCGCCCTGGTCGAAAACATCGACTACATCAGCCTTTCCCTCGACATCGGCATCGACACCCTGATCAACAAGAAGATGATCACGGTCAACAACATCTTCCGCCACGTGCGTGAGGGCAACGTAGAAGCCCTGACCAGCCTCCACGGGGTCGAGTCTGAGGTGCTAGAGTTTGTGGTACACGGAAATTGCCGCATTACCAACACCCCGGTCAAGAAGCTACAGTTTCCCCGGGAAGCCATCATCGCCGGGGTCATCCGGGGCGACCGGGGCTTCATTGCCAAAGGCGATACCTGCATCGAAGATGGCGACCGGGTAGTGGTGTTTACGTTGCCTTCGGCTATCCACAAGGTGGAGAAATTTTTCGTGTAGCTACTGCTTTTCCTTTCTACCAAAACATCCGGTCCTTGCCTGTACAGCAAAGACCGGATGTTGCCTTTTTCCCAGAAAAGCCTACCACTCCACATCGAAAGCCGCATCGGGATAAGGATTGCCGATGCGCTGACTTTCTGGGGCGTTGGCAAGGGGAGAAGAAGCACGGCTGCGCCTTTGGGGGGCAAAGGCCTCATCGGCCTTGATGTCGTCCTCAAAAACCGGCAGGTTGGGGGTGGGACCGGTGGCTTGGCTTCCCATGCCGGCCATGGCTGCGCCCACGGCCGCCGCGGCCCCGGCAGCGGCGGCTCCCTCTGAAGGCTTGGCCTGCACCCCGGCTATCAAACGATCCCAGTCGAAGGCCGGGCCGATGTCGAATTTGTCGTCGCGAAAATTGACGTGGGAAACGATCCCCTTGAAGGCCGCTTCCTCTTGTCCATTCTGGTAGCGCGCGGGCTCTGGCAAAAATTCGCGGGGAATATCGTGCAAGGCCGTCAAGTAGCGGAGCAACAAGACCAGGTTTTGGTACTGCTCGTCGGTGTAGGCGGTGTAGTATTCGTAGCCTCGATAGGGCTCGGGGAGCTTGATGTACTGCGCTGTGTCTTCCAGGCTACAGTAGAAACGCGGTTTATCCTTGGTAGAATAAACATCTTCGAGGTGCTTGCCATCCCGGTGCAAGGTCAAGGGACCATAGTTGGAAATTTCCACCGCGATAGAGCGAGAGCTGTTATGGGTGTTGCCGCCAGTGGCTGTAAGACCTAGATGAAACGCCCATTTGGAGGAGGGGAAAAGCTGGTAAATAGCGCCGTTTCGAGCTAGCACATAGTTGGTAGAAAGTCGGTTTTTTTTCTGGGGATAGCCCGGCGGCGGACCAGGGGTGAGGGTACTGATGTCTCCGCTAAGCACCCCAACGGTAAAATGAAGGACGATCTTTTCTTTCGGTGTGTCATCCTCATCGACAAAAAAGCCCCGGAATCCGTCTTTTCGCCCTACCCAAGTGATGGGCAGGTGAGAGGGGCTGGTTTGGCCGGGAATGGGCACTTGAAAAGGCTTCAAGATGTGGTTTCCTCCATTTTGGGTTTGCTCAAAACGTTGCTCAACGGCAGGAATCTCTTTGAATCGCATGGTTTTTGGAGCTTTGTGTTTTTCCGAAGATAAGGTTTTTTCGGAGAATGGAAGCATTTTCTCCCACGCAGATCGCTCAAAACACATGCACCGCCAACCCACTGCGGAGCTTGGGCTCGAACCAGGTAGTCTTGGGGGGCATAATGGCCCCGGCGTCAGCGATGTCCATAAGAGCGGCCATGGAAACAGGAAACAGGGCAAAAGCGGCGGCCATCTCCCCGCTGTCTACCCGGGTTGCCAGGGCCTCCAGCCCCCGGATTCCCCCGACAAAGTCGATGCGCTGGTCTCGGCGTAGGTCCTCAATGCCCAGCACGGGCTTCAAAATGGCTGCCGTAAGCAGGCTCACATCCAGCCGCCCCACCGGGTCCGGGGTTTCATTGACGCCAGGCTGCGCCTGCAAGCGATACCACTGCCCCGGCAAGTACAGCCCAAATTCCTGTGGGCGTGCTGGTTTGAAAGGCTGAGCTACTGCCTGAATCTCAAATGCAGCTTGCAGGGCCTCCAGAAATTCGGCCTTGCTCAGCCCGTTCAGGTCCCGCACCACCCAGTTGTAGTCGATGATCTGAAGCTGGTCGGCAGGAAAATGCACCGCCAGGAAATAATTCCAGGGTTCCTCGCCCGTATAGCCAGGATTTGCCTGCCGCAGGGCTTGGGCAGCGCTCGCCGCTGCTGCGGTCCGGTGATGGCCGTCAGCCACATAGGTATTCGGCACTGACCTGGCAAAATGCCGCACGATCGCATCAATGATAGTGGGGGCCTCTACCACCCACAGCCGGTGGTCAACACCGTCCTCAGCCACAAATTCGTAGGTAGGGCTAGCTTGGGTCTGCGCTCGCAGCAGGGCATCCAGGGCCGGCTCCGGCCGGTAGGCAAAAAGGACCGGCTCTGCCTGCATCTGGGTCCGGAGGATCAAGCGGGTCCGGTCAGCCTCTTTGTCCGAGCGGGTCAGCTCATGCTTTTTGATCACCCCTTGCTCGTAGTCGGCCACCGAGGCCAGGGCCATGAAGCCCGTCTGTAGATGCTCGCCTTGCTGCTGCTGATATAAGTAGATGGCAGGAACTTTTTCTTGAAAAAACACCCCGTTTTCCACCATTCGGTCGAAGTTTTGCCGGCTACGGATGTAGACCTCCTCGGAATAAGGATCAACTTCAGGCGGCAGGTCAATCTCGGGCTTGACCACATGGAGGAAAGAAAGCAGGTTGTCACCGGCTTCGGCCCGGGCCTCTTCCGTATCTAGGACATCGTAAGGACGAGATGCCACCGCAGCCGCGTGTTGAGGAAGGGGGCGCCAAGCCCGAAAAGGTCGCAGGATAGCCATAGGGAATGGGAATGAGAAAGGTTTTCAGCCAGCCAACCTCACAACCGGTCCGAACTGGCCTTACCTAGCAATTTACACAAATCCCGATAAAACTGAACCCATCCTTGGGAAAAGGGGCATTTTTTTTCGCCCGAATATTGGCTACTTTGGAAGCAATGTCGTACAGACTACCTCTGCAATCCTGGCCAGGCTGTACTTTTGCTCATCAGCCAGGTGCTTTATCAATAGCTGCAAAAACCACACATATTTTATGAAAATCGGACTGATCGGACTGGGAAAAATGGGCGGAAACATGGCCCGCCGCCTCCTGCAACATCAACACCAAGTCGTGGTGCTAGACCGCTCGCCGGAGGTGGTACAACAGCTCGACAGCGAAGGGGCCATCGGCGCAACGAGTTACGAAGACCTGGTCGCTAAGCTACCGGCCCGCAAGGTCATCTGGCTGATGGTGCCTTCGGGTGCGCCAGTGGACGAAAACCTGGACACGCTCAAGCCTTTGCTTACCGCGGGCGACATCATCATTGAAGGGGGCAACTCCTTCTGGCGCGAATCCAAAGCCCGGGCCGAAGCTTTGGCCGAAGCCGACATCCACCTGATCGACTGCGGCGTAAGCGGGGGCGTCTGGGGCTTGGAGAATGGCTACGCGCTGATGTCGGGCGGAGAAAAAGAGCCGGTCGAGTATGTCGATCCTATCTTCAAGGCCCTGGCCCCCGAAGGCGGCTACGTCTACTGCGGAGCGAGTGGTGCCGGCCACATGGTCAAAATGATCCACAACGGCATCGAATACGGCATGATGCAAGCCTACGCGGAAGGCTTCGAGCTCATGGAAAAATCGCCCTACAACCTCGACCTCGAAGCCGTCGCCAAAAGCTGGATGCACGGCAGCGTGATCCGGTCGTGGCTGCTCGAACTGGCCGGGCTTGCCCTGGGCGAAGACCCCAAGCTCGACGAGATCCGCGGCTATGTCAACGACAGCGGCGAAGGGCGCTGGACCGTACAGACGGCCATGGATTTCGAGGTGCCCGCCCACGTGATCACCGCCTCGCTTTTCACCCGCTTCGAATCGCGGCAAGACGAGTCCTTCGCCATGAAGATGCTCGCCGCCCTGCGCAACCAATTCGGCGGCCATGCTGTGAAAAAAAGCGACTGAGCGACATGCGATTGAACGACATGCGACTGGGCGACATGCGATTGAACGACATGCGACTGGGCGACATG
>CAZIVQ010000309.1:0-5583 GCA_964542415.1 uncultured Bacteroidia bacterium
GCTGCCGCCGTCGAGGCCCCCATTGGCGTCCCAGCTCAGGTCGCAGTTGTTGCCGCCGCCGTTGCCCCAGCAGCCCCAGCCGGAGAGATCAGTGGCAAAGTCGCCATTGGTGAGCTTATTGACCCCCAAATACTGGTCTACCTGATACCGCGGCAGGTAAAAGGGCGCGGGCTGCGAAGCCGGATCGTAGGGCGTAAACGCCTGCCATTCTGCCAGCGAAAAATTATAGGTGTTGATCCTTCCGTTGGGGAAGGTCGGGTTGTAGCGAATTTGGTTGATGCGGAAATCGTTGTGCGGATTGACCAGGTAATTGCTGTCGATCACCCCAAACTGAAACACATCTTCTCGCCAGGAAAAGAGGTCGACGTTGATGTCGGAAAGCTGGGTACCGAAGAAAATGTTGTGCTTCACCTGCACATTGCGGATGGGCCAGGTGGGCGCGATGTCGTCGTGGCGCAGGTAAATCTGCCGGGAGGTGGCGTAGACCACGTTGTGCAACACGTCGACATTGTAAGAGTTGTGCAGGTAAATGCCTTTATCTCCACAAAAGGCTACGGTATTGCCCTCGATCAAGAGGTTGGCCGAATGGTCATCGGCGTAGATGCCTTCTGCCGCGTAGAGTTCAGCGTTACTCGTACCTTCCGGGGCACCGTCGGCATGGAGGATGAAATTCTCCGTAACCCGCCGCATGGTATCGGGGGCAGAGCCGTCCTGCCAGGTGTAGATACCGGCTCCATCGTCCTTGATCAGGCAGCTGTAAGCCACCACGTTGCGGTGAATGTTGAGGTAGCTGCCGCGAAAATAGAGGCCGTTGTAGCCCGCGCTGTCGATGAGGTTGTAGGTAAAATTGGAGTAGCTGCCACGCAGCAGACAGGCGAGGTATTCGCCATTGCCATTGCTGCCCATACCGGGGTGCATGGCAGTGCGGCGGATCTCATTGTAGGAGATTTCGCAGCTCTCGCAGTCAGTAAGGGTGAGGCCGTTGTTATTGGTGTCGACGATGCGGTTGTAGGTGCAGACAAAATCGTCATTGCTGGTGCCTTTTAGGGCGTCGTGGCCCGACTGCTCAATGTCGCAATGGGTGAAGATATTTCCCTCGCTGTGGGTAATGAGCACGCTCACATCTTGGCTGTGGATGAAGCGAAGGTCCCGGACGGTAATGAAGTCGCGAAAGCCAATGGAAAGCAGCTGGTCGAGCACCGGCACCTCGATGCGGAGTTCTTCGGGAAAATAGCCTTCGTCGAGGTAGACAAACAAGTGGTTATCTCGGGGATCGAAGGCCCATTCGCCGTGGCGGTCAAGGGTGTTGACATGGTTGGTAAAAAAATAGCCGTACCCATCCAGCATGCCCGAGGAGGTGCCGCCATTGGCGAGGTTGAGGGTGTTGCCCACATGCGAGCCCACGGGCGCGCGGTCGAGGATCCAGCGGCGGGTGCGCACCACGACTTCGGCCCCGGACCAGTCGGGGCTGGCAGGCAGGTCCTGGTCGACGATGGTGGTGCGGCCATTGGCATTGTCGATGGTGAGGTAGCCCTTGTTGGGCGCATCGAGGTTAGGAAAGCGACCGAGGGGGTAACTTTTGTCCTCAATGAAGAGGCTGCTGGGCATCTTCAGGCAATCGCCACAGGTGGCCCGCCAAACGTTGTCGCCGAGGTAGATCCAGTCTAGCAGCGGACGGGAGCCGGTGAAGACGGGCTTGGGCCCCAGGCCATAGGCGGCAATGACCAGGGGTTGGCCAGCCTGGCCTTCGTCGGTGACCACGAGGGAGCCATAAAATTCATGGCCGCGTTTGAACAAGATGCTGTCGCCAGCGCCGAAACGTCCCATTTCAGCATTGACCTTGTCGATGGAAGCCCAGGCATTAGCCGGGCTGAGGCCATTGGCTGAGTCGTCGCCCGTGGCGCTTACGTAGTAGTTTGTAGCCCAAGCGGGGGATAGGCTGCTGAGAAGCAGCCCGAGTAAAAAAAGCGTACGAGTTCCAGGCATAGGGCATTACGTGTGTATGGAATGGATACAGAAAACAGGGCCCAGGGGAAGGCAGGGGAGTGATCGGGTAGGTGTAATTTCTTTCTTGCAGAAAGTTTCACTGTAAATATAATGTAAAAAGCTGGGAAATGGGAAGATAGCGACGAACGAGGTGGCGAGAAGCGACCGAAAGTCACGCCCTCCGTGCCCTCCTTCGCCCTGCTCGCTAAAAAGCTTTGCATCCTACCGGTTTCTCCCCCCGGTTCACTGGGGGGTCTGCGACCAGGATCCATGATCTGCGGTAAAAACTAAGCCTCAAGACAAGTCATCAGAATCCCCCCCTCTCCAAAACCAGAGATTCCACCAAAATCCCGGGTCCTGCTCCGATTTTCCGAAAAAAACTTTTATCTTCGACTCCGATTCTACCGAGCATATTTGCCAAGCTATAAATCCACAAATGAGAGAAATACAATTTCGTGAGGCCCTCAGAGAGGCGATGAATGAAGAAATGCGCCGCGACGAGCGGGTATACCTCATGGGAGAGGAGGTGGCCGAGTACAACGGTGCCTACAAAGTAACCCAAGGCATGCTGGACGAGTTTGGGGCCAGGCGCGTGATCGACACCCCCATTTCAGAGCTCGGGTTTGCCGGGGTCGGCGTGGGTTCGGCCATGCTTGGGCTGCGCCCCATCATCGAGTTCATGACCTTCAACTTCTCCCTGGTAGCCATCGATCAGGTGGTCAACAATGCCGCCAAGATGTACCAGATGAGCGGAGGGCAGTTCAACATTCCCATCGTCTTCCGGGGTCCTACCGGGAGTGCCGGGCAGCTCGCTGCTACCCACAACCAGTCCTTCGAAAACTGGTACGGCAACGTGCCCGGCCTCAAAGTCGTGGTGCCCAGCACCCCTGCCGATGGCAAAGGCCTGCTCAAAACCGCCATTCGCGACCCCAACCCCGTGCTGGTCATGGAGTCGGAAGTGATGTATGGCGTCAAAGGCCCCGTGCCTGAAGGCGAAGAGTTTCTCATTCCCCTGGGCAAGGCCGACATCAAGCGCGAGGGAAGCGATGTGACCCTCGTTTCTTTTGGGAAAATGGTCCACGTCGCCCTCGACACCGCCAAGGAACTCGCCAAAGACGACATCGAAGCGGAGGTAGTCGACCTGCGGTCTATCCGACCCATGGACTACGATACCGTCATCAACTCCGTCAAAAAAACCAACCGCTGTGTGGTGGTAGACGAAGGCTGGCCGGTAGCCTCTATTGCCGCTGAGATTGGCTACATGATCCAACGACGAGCTTTTGACTACCTCGATGCCCCTGTGCTGCGGGTGATGGGCCGCGACACCCCTATGGCCTATTCCGAAACCCTGGTCGAGGCATTCTTGCCGAACGTCAAGCGGACCCTCGAAGCCGTAAACCAAGTCCTGTATCGTACTTGATGACCTAATTTTATATCTGACCCCCGCCCCGTTCTGTTTTGGACGGGGCTTTTTTTTCCGCTATTCGGGTTGTACTTTTCCTGAGCCAATATGGGCTTCTCCCCCACAATCCGTTCTCTCCCAGGTACTCATTGTTTACCTACGCTCAGAAAGAGGTGACTGGGGTACCGGCTTGCGTCCCAACGGCAAACTTCGGTGTTTCATGATGGAAGCTCCCCCCTTAGCCGCTCTTTTTTCACCCAAGTTTTAATCTTTTTGGAGGGCAACCCACATACCCTAAGCGACGAGGAACTCGTGCAGCTCATTGTAGGTCAAAGCAAGACTGAGCTGTTTGGGATTCTTTACGACCGTTACGCCGACAAGGTGTACCGGAAGTGCATCAGTTTTTCGAAAGACGAAGAGGTAGCCAAGGACATGGTCCAGGATGTGCTGCTGAAGGTCTTTTCGAAGCTAAACCGGTTCAAAGGCAACAGCCGCTTTTCGACCTGGCTCTACGCCATCACCTACAATTTTTGCGTCGAGTACTACCGAAAAGACAGCCGGTTTCGGACCCAAGACATCGACCAGGGGCCGGAAATCGCCGCTGATGAGGAAACAGAAGAGCGCGAACTGCTCAGCTGGCGGGTAGACCAGCTGAAGTTTGCCCTGGATCAGGTTGCCCCCGAAGACAAAGTCCTGCTGCTGCTGAAGTACCAGGACGAAACCCCCATCAAGGAAATCATGGACACCCTCGAGGTCTCCGAGAGCGCGGTGAAAATGCGGCTTTCACGTGCCCGGCAGCGGGTCCGCCAAGTCATTTTAGAACGAGAACAAAACGAGCTGGCATGATGGAGAATCCGTTTAAAAAGCTGGAACCAGAAGCGAGCCTTCCTCCCCACAGCAAGGCCGAAATACTGAACAACATCTACTCCCTGCGACTGGTGATGCAGATGATGGAATTGTTTTTGGTCAAAGGGCCCGAAGCAATGAGCAAGTCGTTCTCGCTAGAAGAACCCCTCAGGCCGGATATCCACCCGATGCGGCGCCCGCCCAATGAGCCAGAGAATCGCTGAATGGTTTGCTCCCCGCCGCGTTTTTTGCCATTTTTCCTTTTCTTTTTCCTTCCTGACCTAACTGACCTAATTCTACCATGGAGCCCATCCAACAAGCCTTCGAGTCCGTAATGGGTCAACTGATCGAAGCCATGCCTAAAGTTGGCGGGGCAGTGCTGCTGCTCTTCCTCGGCTGGCTGCTGGCCAAGCTCATCTCTGCCCTCGTCGCCCGGCTACTGCGCCGCCTCAAGGTCGACGAACTCGCCAATCGCCTCAACCAATCCCCCACCTTCCGCGAGGTCAACCTCATCATCCGGCCCGTCGGCATCATCAAGCAATTTCTCTACTGGATCATCCTGCTCATCTTTGTGCTCAGCGCCGCCGAGGTGATGCAGCTCAACATCGTCACCCAGCAGATCGGGGCCCTGATCCAGTTTCTCCCCCGGCTCGTCACCGCCTTGATCATCCTCGGCGTCGGCTTTTACCTCGCCGATGCCATCCGCAGCATGGTCGGCAACACCGCCCGCTCTTTCGGCATCCCCGCTTGGCGCTTCATCTCCAGCATCATTTTCTACCTCCTGCTGCTGGTCGTGGTCGTCACTGCCCTCAACCAAGCCGGGATCGACACGGAAATCATCACCTCCAACGTCTCGGTCATTCTGGCTGGCATCCTTCTGGCCTTCGCCATCGCCTACGGCTTCGCCGCCCGCAACGTGCTGGCCAGCATTCTTACCTCTTTCTACAGTAAAAACCAGTTTGAACTGGGACAGGAAATCGAGATGGAGGACACCAGAGGGACCATCGTGCGCCTCACCAACGTCTCGGTCACCCTCGACACCAGCGAAAAACTGGTGGTCTTTCCCCTCCACCGCCTGCTGGAAGAGAAGGTCATCATCCACCGAGGCGCCCCCAACCTCGAAGGCGAAGCCAGCAAATACAAAGAAATCGAGTAGGCAAGGCCGGGCCCCACCTCGCAGGTTTCCGCCGCCCCAAGGCGGCGAACCTGCGAGGTTTTTTGTCATTCCCCCACACGCTGGCAGGGCTGCTCGGGGGCCGGGGGCTAAAGCCGCCCGGCTAGCTTGTCATTTGCTACGCTGGCAGGGCTGCTCGGGGGCCGGGGGCTAAAGCCGCCCGGCTAGCTTGTCA
>CAZIVQ010000310.1:0-5577 GCA_964542415.1 uncultured Bacteroidia bacterium
CAATACGTAGACTAGCGGTACCGGCCAATCGAAGGGCAGGGTAAAAAGAAACAGAATGAAGACGAAGGGATGGGCCATTTCCCACAGCACCAGGTGGTCAAAAAGTAGCACCTGCACCAGCAAGTACAGCACAAAGGCCAGGCTATATTGGATGATGGCTCTCATTCTCCCGGTAATCCCTGATAGAGGCTGTCGACCGCTGCCCCATGCGTGGCCGCGACTAGGTACACGTACCGCAGCTCATTAAAATTGGTAGCCAGCCGAATCCGGGCACTATTGAAGCCATCGGTAGCTTCGAAAGTAGATTCTTCTACCGTCCCCACCCGATAGCCTTCTGGAAACATGGTGCTCGCCGCCGCCGTGACTACAGCCAGCCCCTTGTCGAGCCTGACCGTCTCCGGCAGGTAAGTAAGCGTGCCAAAGCGGGGGCTTTTGCCGTCCCATTCGTAGACCCCCACATTGCTCTCTTCTTCGCCCAATACCTTCACCGTCAGGTGGAAAGAAACATTGAGCAAGCTCAACGCAATCGCGTATTCTTCACTCACCCGAATCACCATACCGGCCACGCCCTGCGGCGAGATCACCCCCATCCCAGGCGCTACTCCATCGGCTCGGCCCTGGTCTAGGGTAAGGTAGTTGTAGTTGCGGTCGGTGGTCTGCACCAAAACCCTGGCCGGAAGGTAGCGGAAACTATCGGGCGCGATCAGGCTGTCGTAACGCGCCGCCGCCAGCGAGTCCACCAGTAGCAGGGCCTCCGCCATTTCGGCCCGCTTCTTCAAACTATCCAGCTGGATATGCAAGGTCGTATTTGCTGACCACAAAGAATCATTCTGGATTTGCAGCCCGAAATATTCATTTACCTCCATGCGGGCATCGTGGAGCTTGGTCGTCTGCCCCAGCAAGGCATCGCCTAAGGCATGCCGCTGCTGATCGTTGTAGCTAACCACCAGGTACAATGCAATTGCCTCCAACCCCAAAAACAGGATGAAGTTGCGGTAGGTAGTCAGGAAGGTGAGCAGACGCAACATGGCAAAACGAAAGCGTCAGGCCCTACAGCGGCATGGGCCGCCGGGGCTCAGGTCATCAGGTACTTGAAATCGTCAAGGTTCTTCAGCGAGATGCCCGTACCGCGCACCACCGCCTTGAGCGGATCTTCGGCTACGTGAATCGGCAGCTTGGTTTTTTCTGCCAGGCGAATGTCCAGGCCCCGAAGCGAAGCTCCGCCCCCGGTCACATGAATGCCCCGCTCATAAATGTCGGCAGAGAGTTCTGGAGGCGTATTTTCCAAGGCCTTCAGGATGGCATCCTCGATCTTGGTGATCGACTTGTTCAGCGCATGCGAAACCTCCCGGTACGAAACCGAAATGGTCTTGGGAATGCCCGTCATCAGGTCTTTGCCCCGGATTTCGATATCTGGCGGCGGATCATCGAGCTCGGGCAAGGCGGCCCCTACTTCGATCTTGATGCGCTCGGCACTGCGCTCACCGATGAGCATGTTGTGCTGCTTGCGCATGTAGTCGAGGATGTCGTCGTTGAATTCATCCCCGGCAATGCGGATGCTCTGATCCGTCACAATGCCCGAAAGGGCAATGACCGCAATCTCGGTGGTCCCCCCCCCGATGTCTACGATCATGTGGCCGGTGGGCTCTTTTACATTCAGGCCGATGCCGATTGCCGCCGCCATCGGTTCGGGAACCAGGTACACTTCTTTGGCCCCAGCCTGCTCGGCCGAGTCTTTGACCGCCCGCTTTTCTACCTCCGTGATGCCGCTCGGGATACAGATCACCATGCGGTAGCTGGTAGAAAAAAAGCGCCTCTTGGTGGGGATCATTTTGATCATGCCCCGGATCATGTGCTCAGCCACGGTAAAGTCCGCGATGACCCCGTCGCGCAAAGGGCGGATGGTTTTGTACTTTTCGTGCGTTTTTTCGTGCATTTGCTGCGCCTCCGTGCCGATGGCGATGACCTTATTGGTCATGCGATCCACGGCTACGATAGACGGCTGATCGACCACCACCTCATCATTGTACATGATCAGGGTATTGGCGGTGCCAAGGTCGATAGCAATGTCAGTGGTAAAAATGTCAAACAGACCCATATGGACTAGTGATGGAAGAAATCCGGCGCTTGGTGTCTGCAGGTCTTAGTTGCAGGATTTCAGGTTTTTTGTATGATGAAATTGGGCCAACCGTGCCCGAACAGGCAGGTTGGCCTCCTCAAATTAGTGTTTAAAATGGCGAATGCCCGTAAAAACCAGACAAAGCCCTTTTTGCTCGCAATACTCGATGGTCTCGTCGTCCCGTTTTGAACCTCCAGGCTCTACTACTACTTCTATGCCACGGGCATATGCCATCTCAACCGAATCTTTGAAGGGAAAAAAGGCATCGGAAACCAGCACCGCTCCCTTCAGGTCAAATCCCATGGCTTCGGCTTTGTCCATGGCCTGACGCAAAGCGTCGATCCGTGAAGTCTGCCCGACCCCGCTACCGATCAGTTGCCCTTCTTTGACCAAGGCAATGGCGTTGGACTTGAGGTGCTTGACCACCTTGTCCCCCAGGAAAATATCGACCAGTTCTTTTTGGGAAGGCTTGCGGCTGCTCTGGAAACGCAGGTCATTGGACTCCAGGTTACGCGAATCCACCTCCTGTACCAAGTATCCATCGAGAACCGTTTTCACCGACCGCTCGGCCATCTTGTGGCTCTTGCGACGTAGCAAGATACGGTTTTTTTTCTGCTTCAAGACCTCCAGGGCTTCGGCCGAAAAGTCCTCCGCCACCAGCACTTCGAAAAACAACTCGTTTATCTCCTTGGCTACCGCCACCTCGACCCTCCCGTTACAGGCCAGGATCCCCCCGAAAGCAGAAACCGGATCCCCCGCTAAGGCGCGCTTCCAGGCATCGAGCAGGTCGCTGCCCATGGCACAACCGCAGGGATTGGTGTGCTTGATAATGGCAAAAAAGGGCTCTTCAAACTCATCGACCAGTCGAAGGGCCCCGTCGATGTCTACCAGGTTATTGAAGGAGAGGGCCTTTCCGTTCAGTTGCTCGAATTGCTGATCGAGCGCCCCATAGTAATGCGCTTGTTGGTGTGGATTTTCGCCGTAGCGCAATTCGTGGGCGGGGCCAGCGGTGATCTTCAGGTTACCTGAGTCACTGGAGAGGTAGCGAAAAATCTCCGTATCGTAGTGGGAAGAGACGGCAAAAGCCGCCGCGGAAAAATGGCGTCGTTGCGCCAGCGAAAGTTGGCCATCTTGCTGCTGGAGCAGCTCGGCCAATTCTGTGTAATGTGCCTGGGAGGGCACGCAGGCCACATAGCGATAGTTTTTAGCTGCTGCCCGGATCAACGCGATGCCCCCGATGTCGATTTTCTCGATGACGGTGGCCTCATTGGCCCCGCTGCGCACCGTGTCTTCAAAAGGATACAGGTCGACCAGGACCAGGTCAATGGCAGGGATGCCAAATTGGGTGAGCTCGGCCCGGTCTTCCTCCGCGCCACGACGAGCCAAGATGCCGCCGTGTACCTTGGGGTGCAAAGTTTTGACCCGCCCGCCGAGGATGGACGGGTAGCCAGTAAGGTCGGCCACCTCTTTGACGTCGGCTCCCAGCTGTCGCAGGTAGTCAGCGGTGCCACCTGTAGAATAGATCCGGACATCCCGGTCGATCAGCTGCCGGGCAACTTGCTCCAATCCCTGCTTGTGATAAACAGAAATCAGAGCAGATTGAATACGAATTGACTCCTCCATAGTGATATTCAGGCTGCAAAAATACGAATTATTTGCGGGAGGCTTGCAGCTCATGGCAAACTTTTTCTACCACCTGAGGATAAAGCGCATGCTCCAAGCGTAGCACCGCCTGCTGCAAATCAGCCGCCTGCCAATCCGCTTCTACTTTTACCTGCGCCTGCAAGATCACTTCCCCGGCATCGTAGACTTCATTCACGTAGTGGATGGTCAAGCCAGAGAGCTTTTCCCTGGCAGAAATAACAGCCTCATGTACATTCATGCCATACATCCCCTTCCCTCCGTAAGCCGGTAGCAGGGCCGGGTGTACGTTCAGGATGCGGCGCGGGTAAGCCTGCACCACCTCGGCAGGGATCAATTTCATGTAGCCTGCCAGGACCAGCAGCTCGATTTCGTAGCGACGCAGCAGGTCCAGCAGGTACGCACCCTGGCGAAACTTGCCCGGAGGCATAAGTTCCGTGGGGACGCCCCATTCGGGACCAAAGGAAAAAATGCCAGAACTGGCCTTATTCGAAGCCAACAGCACCACTTCTCCTACCGGGGAATGCGAAAGGTAATGGAGAATGCGGCGGGCGTTGGAGCCGCCACCTGAAGCAAAAATCGCGATGCGGACCGGAGCAGATGAGGAGGATGGGTTCAAGCCAAATAATTTCCCCCCAAGGTACGGCTTGTACCCTTGGGGGACAACTTGATTCAGTTTTCAGGCCCCACGCTGTCAGGGCTACTCACCGGTCCTGCTTTTGCCCTGACCGCGTTAATGGCGTGCAAACAACGCAGGCAGGGTAGAGAAAAGCAGGATGAGTGAGAACCCTGCCAGCGTTTCATATAGGTGAGAATATGGAGTATGGAATGAGGAGTATGGACAAAGACCACCAGCCTTATGAACTTATGAAAAGGCATAGGAGAATCGGGGAGGCAGGGGGCTGCCTCCAAGGTCGTGGCCGGTATCTGCCGGTGCTTCAGTTTGATGGCCGATGGGCTGTTTGCCCGTTTACTGCGGGCGTTTCTTGGTAGAGGGGGCTTGGAGCCAGATTCCACACGATTTGGCTACTTTTTTTCGATCCCCCAAGACCCGCTACTTTTCGGACCGCATGCCCGAGGCAGCTCGGGGCCTCCCCACGCCAAGGTGCTTTTTACTATCCTTCTTCACCTCTTTCCATCTTCACTTCTTCCCTTCTTCACTTCTTCCCTTCTTCACGAAAAAAAGCCGCTTCCAAGACGGAAGCGGCTTTCATTTGATATGCTGACTCAACTTAGTTGAGGAGCTTGAAGTTGAAGGGGATGTTTACCCAGAACGGGATCGGTTTACCCCCTTGGATGGCCGGGGTAAAGCGCAGCTTATTCAGGTGCTCTTCTACGGCCTTGGCCAGAATGGGGTGAACTTGATTGATGATCTTGTGCCTGCTGTAGTTGCCTTTTTTGTCAACCAGCACCCGCACGACCACGTTGCCTTCGATCCCCGCGTCGCGGGCGATCTGCGGATAGCCGATGAGCTTTTGGATATCAGCCATGTTGATCGGCTGCGGCTCTTCTTCAGCGAAGATAAAGGCGTCGATCTCAGGCACCTGCTCAACGATTACTTCGGGCACCTCACCTTCCCCATCGATTTCACCAGAAAAGAATCCTTCTTCCGCTCCTTCTTTGTCCTCAAGGCCAATGGCCGGAGCTTCTTTCAGGTCTTGTACTTTAGCGATGGTTTGATCCTCTTCAGGGTCCAGGTCTTCCTCGGGCGTAGGCTCGGGGATCTGGAAAGCCACGGTTTTCACCTGTGGCGGCGGCACCTTGGGCGGCAGATCGGAAGAGCACACGTCTGAACTCCAGTCACGTGAAACGATCTC
>CAZIVQ010000311.1:0-5527 GCA_964542415.1 uncultured Bacteroidia bacterium
ACAACGGTCATCAGGGACCGGTGATCCTGATCGATCCAGCCCAAGGCATCAACAAGAGCAAGGACAGGCAGCTCCCCCGCCCCTGCGCGTGGAGGTATCGACTCAGGGCCGAGATCAGGTTTGGCTGCTGCGTGTAGCCGCCCAGCTCGTGTCCCGCTTGCTGCCGCAGGTGCAGCAGCTGCAGCAGCGGTCCGGCATCGGGCACTTCGGTCAGGGTCAAAGGCAGGCGAGCCGCTTTGCGCAGCTGCCGTCGCAAGGCCGGAGCCATGTTGGCCAGCAGCTCAGCCTCTTCCTGCCGCAGATTCAGCTGATAGGTATAGCGGCTGTGTAGCTCGAAGCCGGCCCAATGAAAGGGCAACGGGTAGTCAAAAGCCGGGGCGCATTGGTACACCATCCAATCCACCTCCTCCAGCGCGGCCAACATCGCCTCCCCCGCGGCCCGCTTCTGCCCGTAGCGAGCATAGGCCGAAGTCCCTGCTTCTGCCGGCCGCCAGCAAGGTCCCCAAAACTGGGCAAGCGGGGGCTGCAACAAGGCTTCGTAGCGCCAGCGCCTGACCCGGTTCAGGGGCATTACCCCCACCCAATTCGCCCCCTCCTGCACGATCAGCGCCTCCCAGTCCGGCCGAATCAGGCTGGCATAGCCATGCAAATGAAAGAGGCCACCCTCCGGCGAAGCCTCCACAAAGGCATCCCAGGTGGGAGGATCGACTTCTTTGCCTGGAAGAAGGAGGGTATGTAGGTGCTTTTCTGGCATGGCAAACGCGGCCCCTGCGCCCCGGGAGACCGTCAGCGGTCTGAAACATCAAAATTAGAACAGAAATACCAGGAAGCCCACCTCTTTTTAGGATTCTACCCCTCCGCCAGCAGCTTGGTCACCCATTCCCGGGCTACCGCAGACCAACCTGCCCATTCTCCCCCTTCACTCAAGACCTCATTGTGCAACAGCAGGGTGAACGTTCCCCCCACTTCCCGGGTGGTTTGCCACAACGAATCGGCCGCAGTAATCGCCGCCTCAGGACTCAGTTGGCGGTAGCTCAGCAGGCTGCGGTCCATCAGCAGGGTAGGGTGTAGCCACAAGGCCGTCTCTGTCTCTGCCGCCAGGTCATACCAGGGAAAAGGAACGGCCATGCCCCAGGGAAAGCCTCCTTCGTGCCCCCGGCAGAGCGAATATTCATGCCGGATCCCCGCGGCCAGCAAAGCCCGGAAGGTCTGCGGCAGGCGATAGCGCAAAAAATGCTGTCGGCTGTGCGTTACCGCTTCACCTGTCAATGCTCGCAGCCGATCTACCTCCGCTTCCAGGGCTGGGGGATCTTCCATGGTGCCAAAAGAAGGATGCATCCCAAGCCGGTACCCCTGCTCCTGGATGTCACGGATCAGGCCACGCAAAGCCGGCAAGCGCCAGGTAAAGCGACTGTCGTAAGGGGTGCGACGTTCGAGCAGAAAAAAAAAGGTCGTCTGGGCCGGGGGAAGCAGCTGAAAAAGCTGGTCGAAGGTATCGTGGGGATCGGTGCCCCAGCGCCAGGCCTGCCAGCGGTCCCTCAGCTCGGCCCGGTCGCGGCGGAGCCCGGCCCGCAGCCAGCCCGCTGCTTGTACCCAAGCCGGCTTGTGCC
This sequence comes from uncultured Bacteroidia bacterium, assembly GCA_964542415.1. Classification (GTDB taxonomy): domain Bacteria; phylum Bacteroidota; class Bacteroidia; order J057; family J057; genus CAZIVQ01. The sequence goes on from CAZIVQ010000311.1 coordinate 1,611, forward strand.
GATAGCGCCAGGGAAAATCGACATCTACAGTAAATTCGACCCGGGGCTGCAAGGGCGGCCGGGCCGGTAGCTGCCGCCCCCCGGGCTGCTGCCGCAGCCCCTCCCACAGCTGTCCGGCGTAGCGATGGGCCAGCGGCTGCTGGTCCAGGCCCCAGGCTTGAGAAGGAAAGGTTGACCAATCGTAGCGGCCAAAGCGGTCATAACGGGCTTCGTGCCAGGCTTCGTAGCCGCTGGCGAGGTAAAAGATCGCGCCCAGGGCATCGTAGTCAAGGCCTTCCCCAGGACTGGACCCGGGGAAAAGGCGAGGGAGCTGCCCGCCGGTCACCGGTGGCGTGCCTCGCGCCCAACCCTGCTCCTGCAGCAAGCCGCTTACGGGCACGGCCAGGGTATCTGCCAGCGGGCTGCCAGTATAGTTTACCGCCGGGTGATGTTGCCCCGCGTCAAACTGCGGGTAGGTGATGAGCTGACAGGGATGCTGCCAAAGGCAGTCTTGCAGCAGCCGGACCAGGTACTGCAGGCGAGGCGTTTTTTCCCGGGCTACCAGGTAAATCATAAGGCAAGATACACAAGCCGGTTCAAACAAACCGTTCCCACCAGGGCTGTAGCCCGCCCTCTTCTTGCTTCAGCGCCCACCAATTGCCGGGGGCGGGGGTCAGCAGGGGTACTTCTCCCGCCGCTGCCACCAACCGCTCGATGGGCTCATGCCAGCTGTGCAAGGCCAGGTCGTAGGTTCCCCAGTGGGTAGGAAAAAAGTAGTTACCCCGCAGCTCGCGGTGAGCAGTCAGGGCTTCTTCTGGATTGAGGTGAATGTCGGCCCAAGCCTCGTCATAGGCCCCGATCGGCATGAGGGTCAGGTCAAAAGGGCCGTATTTTTCGCCCAGTTCGGGGTATTGGGGAAAATAACCCGAGTCGCCGCCGAAGAAAACCCGCAGCTGTGGATGGTCCAGGGCATAAGCACACCAGAGGGTATGGTTGCGGGTAAAGCCGCGGCCGGAAAAATGCCGGGCAGGCAGAGCGGTCACCTCAAAGTCTGTTGTCTGAGCCGTTTCTCCCCAGTCCAGCTCGGTAATCTTAGCCGCCTCGACCCCCCAATACTCCAAGGTAGCCCGCACCCCCAGCGGCACGATAAACTGCCGGGTTTTGTTTTTGAGGGCCCTGATGGTCGGGTGGTCTAGGTGATCGTAGTGATCATGGGAAATGAGGATGGCTTCGAGCGGCGGCAGGGCGGCGGCGGCAACGGGAGAGGGGAAAAAACGCTTCGGGCCCATCCAGGCAAAAGGCGAAACCCGCTCTGAAAACACCGGATCGGTAAGGTAATAGCGCCCCTCGATATGCATGAGCACCGAAGCATGCCCCAGCCAATTAAGGGCCAAGCCTGGTTGCAGGAGCTGGTCTCGCTGCCCTTCCCGGAAGAGGTACCCGTTGCCCGGCTGGGAGGCCCCTTTTCGTTGCCAGCGCCGGGAAAGTACGGCTGGCATCTCTTGCAGGTTCATGATCTGGGTGCCCACCGGGTTACGAAAAACCTTGCCATCAAACTGGGGAGAATGGCGCAGGTGAGCGGGAACAGGGGCTTGCCCGAAAGCCGGTGAAAACAGTGAAAGCATGTAGATGTAGGTCAAAGAGATGTCTTGACCTTACGTCAGCGAGCAGGCAATTGTTCTTCAAGCGATGGCGCGCTCGGTCTCTTCGGCCGCTACCCGCTCCAGGTGCAGGCGCTCCCGCTCGGCTTGCACCTCTTTCATTTTGCCAATGCGTGTGCCCCGGTAGTACAAGGTGGCAAACAGGCTCACGACCACCACCGGATAAAGGAAAAACAGCATGGCATACACCCCTTGCCATTCTGGCGTGAGTCTGTATAGATAAAGGCCTAGCAGCCCCGAAACCACCGAAACGATACCGAGGGTAACTGGCACCATTTCCTCCGCCACGCCCACCCGCACCAGGTTGTGCGTAAGGTGGTCTTTTCCCCCTACAAACGGCGACCGCCCCCGCGAAAGCCGGGCGATGGTCACAAAGGTGGTATCCATGATCGGCACCAAAAACACCAACAAGGGCAATAAACCGCTTCGGATGTGGGAAATGTTGTCCGGGGTAGCGGGAGAATTCCAGAAGTACACGATGCCTCCGTAAGCCAGCACCATGCCGATAAACATGCTCCCGGTATCCCCCATGTAGATTTTGGCTGGTTTCCAGTTCCAGAAGAGAAAGCCCAAAAACCCCCCTCCAATCGCGATGAGGATGTAGAACATGTTCGACAGGCCTTCGCGAGACACGACCATGGCCAGGGTAACCACAATGAGGGTAGTGGCGATGGTCGTGGTCACCCCGTCCATGTTGTCGAGCATGTTCAGGCTATTCATGATGCCTACGACCCACAGGACCGTGAGCACCCAATCGAGGAGCCAAAGGTTCGGCGACCAAAGCACAAAGAATTCGATGGAGAGGCCAAAGAAGATCAAGATGCCGGCACAGGAGAGTTGGCCGAGGAACTTGAGGCTGGGATGGGTGCCGTAGGCATCATCGGCAAAGCCGATCATGAAGGCGAGGGAGGCACTGAGAAACAGGGCGAGATAGGGAGACCGGCCTGCCAGCTCCGGACGGAGCAGCAGCAGGATCATGGTCCCGAACAAAAACGTGATATAAAAAGATATCCCTCCAGTGGTGGGCTTAGAAGTAGAAGCCCAGCGCACCAGGTTGGTCTGGGCCTGCCTGCTGTCCACGCCAAAATTGCGTGAATGGCGCAGCAGGATCTTGTTGAGGGCATAGGAAAAGCCTATCGTTCCCAGCAAGAAGAGTACACTTTGCATGCGATCAGTAAATTTTGCCTTAAAAGTACGATGCCTGCGGCCAAGATGAAAATCACGAAAGGCCGAAAACTTCCAGCTTTAGGATAGATTTCCCCTAAAACTTACATCTTTTCCGGCGGATGGCTTATTGCGGACTTAGTCAACCCCTCAAATAAAGCGTTCTGCGAGGGTTTTGCCTCCTAAGGGTACCGGCAAAGACCCGAGGAGGCCAAGGAACCTTTTCGGCAAAAAAAAGCACCCTCGAAGAGGGTGCCTGTGAGGTATATGCTGCGATACCTCCCCTCAGGCAGGCAAAGCAGCATTTATTCCTTTGTCTATCGGCGCGGTTACGCGTTCACTTCGTCCCCAGGGACGATGCTGATGACCTTGCGCTCTTTGCGGTTCACGGTACTCTTGGTAAAAGCAACTTTACCATCTACCAACGCATACAAGGTATGGTCGCGGCCAATGCCAACGTTTTTGCCGGCGCGGAACTTGGTGCCACGCTGACGCACGAGGATGTTGCCGGCGATGACTTCTTGTCCACCAAACATTTTGACGCCGAGGCGTTTGCTTTCGGAATCGCGGCCGTTGCGAGAACTACCGCCACCTTTTTTATGAGCCATAACTGCGGGGTTTTTTGCGGGTGATAGAATAAAGGACCAATCGTTCTTACAGAATCGACATGGCAAGCGGGTTAGTCGCTTGGATCCTTGCTAAGTGAACAGAATTAGCCGTTGATGGCTTCGATTTCGATCTGAGAAAGGTGCTGACGGTGTCCGTTTTTCTTGCGAAAGCCCTTGCGGCGCTTTTTGTGAAACACGATCACCTTGTCATCCTTCAGGTGGTTGAGCACTTTGACACTCACCGTAGTCCCTTCCAGGAAGGGCTTTCCTATTGCTACCTCGCCGTCATTGTCGAGGAGCATGACCTGATCGAATTCGACCGAAGACCCGGTCTCGGCAGCCATCCGATTCACGTAGAGCTTTTGACCAGCTACTACCTTAAATTGACTGCCCTGAATATTAACGATTGCGTACATAAGTGGCAAAATTTGAGTTTGCAAAGATAGATAAAAGCCATTAACTCCCCAAAGCTTGGTCAAAAAAATTCTACTCTCAGCAGGCTATT
>CAZIVQ010000312.1:0-5525 GCA_964542415.1 uncultured Bacteroidia bacterium
CATCAACCCCGTCCTCCCGGCCACCATCGAAGCGTTCCAGGGGCAGAACCAAGGCCGCCGCAACCAGCTGAGCTGGGCGGCTACGGCCGAAGGCAACCATCATTACTATGCGGTGCAGCGCAGCACCGATGGCCGCGCCTACCAGGAAATCGGGCAGGTAAGCAGTCAGGGCGTGGCCAATGGGGAAATCGCCACCTACGAATTTACCGATCATTTTGCGCCTCCGGGCCAGGCCTTTTACCGCTTGCGGCTGGTGGACCTGGCCGGGGCGGAAACCTTCTCCTCCTCTCTCACCCTCTACCGCGAGAGCCGTCCGCTGGAGTTGCTGGCGCTTTCGCCGGTGCCGGTACGAAACGAGCTGAAGGTCACCTACACCTCCCGCGAAGGGGGCCGCTTGCAAGTCGATTTATTGGACCTCACCGGTCGCCGGGTGCAGCAATGGCAGCGGCAGAGCGAACCGGGCAACCATGAACTCTTGCTCAACACGGAGGGCTTGCCGACAGGGATCTACCTGCTGCGCTTGGCTCAGGGCAGCGAAGTGGTGGTGCAACGGCTGGTGAAAGAGTAGGCGTATTTCATGCAGCAAAGGGCGCGGCGGGTTGGCAGATGCCAAGTCGCCGTGCTTTTTTTATGCGAGCTGCTGCCGGATGCTTGCCGCGATCCCGGCCAATTCTTCCTGGGAGAAGGAAAGTTTGGGCTTGGTGAAGTTCAGGTCGTCGATCTCGTTGATCGGGACCAGGTGCAGGTGAGCGTGGGGCACTTCGAGGCCGACCACAGCGGTGCCGATGCGCTCGCAGGGGATGGCCTGCTTGAGGGCATGGGCGACTTCGCGGGCGAAGGCGTGCAGCCCCAGGTAAAGTTCATCGGGCAGGTCGAAGAGGTAGTCGATCTCCTGCTTGGGGATGACGAGGGTATGGCCTTTGGCCAGGGGATGGATATCGAGGAAAGCCAGGAAATCTTCGGTTTCGGCCACCTTGTGGCAGGGGATTTCGCCCTGAACGATCTTGGTGAAGAGGGATGGCATAGCAGCAACAGAAAAAAGTAAAAGAAAAAGGCCCGGAGGGGATCCGGGTCTTTAAAATAGGCAATACCTTGAGAAGCTCCCAGCCCTAGCGGGTGATCTCCAGGAGTTCAAATTCCATCTTGCCGGCCGGCACTTCGATTTTGATGATGTCGCCGACTTCCTTGCCCAGGACGGCTTTGCCTACGGGAGATTTGATGGAAATTCTGTTTTGCTTGAGGTCAGACTCTTCTTCTGCTACCAGGGTATAGGTGAGCACCTTGTTGAGCTTGAGGTTTTTCAGCTTTACCGTGGAGAGAATATAGGCTTTCGTCTCGTCGATGTCAGAATCATCAAGCACCCGGGCATTGGACACGGTCGCTTCGAGCTTGGCGATGCGCATTTCCAAGAGGCCTTGGGCGTCTTTGGCCGCATCGTATTCGGCATTTTCACTAAGGTCTCCCATCTCACGTGCTTTCTGGATTTGCTTGGCAATTTCGGCGCGGCCTTTCCCTTTCAGGTCGGCTAGTTCTCCTCGCAGCCGATCGTACCCTTCCTTGGTGAGATACGTCATTTCACTCATAACTTCTTCATTTAAATGGTCTAAACATTCGCGAATAACGGTAGCAAGACGAGGGTCCGGCTACCGCATGCGCGCTGGTCATAAGACAAAAAAATAAGTGGGACAGCACATGGCTGCCCCCTTATTTTTCCTAAGATAAGAAATTTTTCCTTAGAATTAAATATCTATCCGGGCTCCGAACACAAAAGTTCCTCCAAAGGGTCGGGTCGTCCGGTAGCTCATGTCGAGCGAAAAGGTAGAAAAGGTAGGGTTCCCACTCGCGTCAATTTTGCCCGTATCAAACGGAATCTGAAAGGTCGCTCCGGCAGCAATGCCTGTATGGGCATCATAGCGGGAGTCTACCCCAATGGTCTCGCCAAAGATCCCATCCTGGTAGAGGAAAGAGCTCCGGAGAATCACATATTGCTTATAGCGGTAAGCCAGTCCCAACCCCCCTTGGTTGTAATAGAAGGAATTGGAAATAAAGCCCGCCATGGCGGTAATGGTATTAGATTCTCCTAAGAAAAAATCATAAGACCCCCCCATGCTCAGGGTGGTAGGCAGTTCAAACGGAGCCGCATCGAAGACCACCGTGGTGGTGTAATCGTTGCGTGCCTCGACCGGGACCCGCCGGGCGAGTCCATCACCGGTAAACTTCATGGTCGGTCCGACATTGCGCAGGGCAATACCGAGCTTGAGCCGGTCTTTGACCCCGGTGCGGTACTGAATCCCGGCATCGAAAGCGAAGCCTGTCGCCCGCACTTCCGGGGTCGACTGGTTGACCAAGCGACCGGTAAAGCCCACGTGGATCCGATCGGTAAACTTACGTGCGTAGGTAAGGCCAACATTGAGGTAGGTGGGGCTGAATGTCCCCAAGTCCCCGTCAGGATTGGCTTCGGTGGTACGGACGAAATCGCCCATATTGAACGCATTGATCAGCAGGCCGAGGGTAGAGCCATCGGAGCCTAGGCTCTGGGACAGCCCGAAGGTGTTGATGCTGATGTCAGCCCCGACCAACCAGAGGGTATGAGAAAAAAGCAGCTCAGTCCCGGTGGTGCGGGCGATACCGCCCGGGTTGACCAGCGAAGACTCGATGCCGTTGCTGCTGGCAATGTCCAGGCCGTTGAGGGCCGAACTGCGAGGCATGCTATTGATCAGCAGTTGCGAGGCCCCCGCTTGGCCCACCCGCTCGGGCTGGGCCCAGGCAGCAGCGGCAAAGAGAAGGCAAAAAGGAAGTAAGAGGAGAATTTTTTTCATGATCCTGGGAAATGTTTGGAAAGAACGGCCGCCAGCCAAATACCCGGCGGCCCTTCCTGATGGGGCAGTAGCTTAGAAAGAATCGAGGTCGACCTGACGCATCACGGCAAAGAGCTTGATGATTTTCTCCCCCAACTTGCGGTCGCCAATGTTGGCGTCGATATGGATGATGTACACCCCACTGGCCGCGGGTACCCCACTTTGGTTTTTGAGGTCCCAGTCCTGGAAGGTTTGGTCATTGTCTTTGGTAAACTGCCGGACCAGCCAGCCATTGAGGGTAAAGATGCTAATCCGGCACTCTTGGGGCAGGTTGGTGATCCGCACCCGGTTGTCCAGCTGCCCGGTTTCGTAGCTCGAATAAGCATAGTAAGGATTGGGTACCACCAAGACCTTGTCCAAGGCATCTTCGGCCACCATGGTCTGCTCGGTAGCGGCCGCGATGTCGATGGTACTGAACTCAAATACGGGCTGGTCGTTTTGTCCCGGCCGGGACCTAAAGGGCTGATTGACCCGCAGGCTTACCTTCGCATCGGTCGGAATCTGCTGGGGGCGCGAAAAATCGAAACCCGGTGCCAGCAAAGGAATTCCTACCCAGGACACATATTTATAGACATCGGAAAGGCGGTGGCCCGTGGGCGGGAAGAAAATGGCATCAGGAAAGTTATTGGTGCCCACCAGATCGCCATTCTGCAAGGTATCTCGCAGCCGGGCAAACTGATCATCGTAAGGAATGGTGGTCACATAGACATAATGGCGTCCCCCTACCCGGTCGAGGTTGTTGCCGAGGGAGCTGGTCGGGTTGAAGATCATGTCATCCCCCCGGTTTGCCTTGTCCCATTCGCTTTCTCCAAAAAACACCGCGAGCCGCTGCCCGGTGTTTACGTCGATGGCGTAGCCGGGGAACCAGCCCAAGCCGTGGCTTTCGAGGGTTTTGGTTCCTTCCGAGTCCCCACTCTGGTTGACGTTGTCGCGCCACTTACCCGAGAGCTGCCACGCACCGGAGCCCAGGTCGGAGTTGGGGCTGGTTTCCACCACCATGCAGCGAGACCACTTGGTGATGTCGGCGGTGAAGACAATGTCCACGTCGGGAAGCTCCGGCAAGCTCACCAGATCGGCAGGGCTTACCTGACGGTTACCCGTAGGGGCTTGCACCGGCAGGCCTGGGCCAATTTGCCCCCCCGCCTGCGGCTCATTGCTAAAGTTCCGTGCCAGCGCAAAGGGTGCCCAACGCCCGTCGAGGATGCCCCCAAAAAAGCCAAACTTGTCATAAATCCCTTGTCCCCGAAACACGTTTCCTTCACTCTGAATCCAGTTCCAGGTTTCAAATTCATCATTATCGGCCAGGCCGGTAAGCCATCGCTCGGTATCATTATCAAAGGTGAGACGACTGCCGATGATGCCCATGGCCTCCAAGTCGAGCGTATCGCCCGCTGGGCTCACATTGCGGACTGAAATGGAGATCCCCCGGTCATCGATCACCCGTTCAGTACCCGTCAGCGGCTCTGGACGCGGTGGGGAGCCATCACTCCTTATCCGGAAGGTAGAGGCATATACTTCATTGAAGGGGCCGCCAGGGTTGCTGCTTTCTTCCAGCACCCACTCAGCAAACACCGAGTCGACCAGCGAGAAGCCAGAAGCCGTATCTTCGGAGACCACAATTTCTTCGCGGAATTCTTTGCCTACTACCGACAAGCGATAGTAGCGACCTTCTACCCGCTTGGGGTCGACCACCCGCACCGAAATGGGGCTGGCCCCAGGCTGATAGCCAATGTTGCTAATGCTGCCATTGGCCACAATATCATTTTCGGCTTCCTCGGTCAGCTCGACGAAGTTCCCGCCATTGCCGACCCCAGAGACCTGGGTCACCGGTACCCCATCGCCATAATTCGTTTGCAGGGTGGTCCCGCCCCGCTCAATCTCCACCGGGTGAGGAATGGCCTCATAGACCCGGTAAAAGCTGTTGCCTTGCACGAATTGCCGCCCGTCAGAGGAGGTATCGTTATAGGCATAGGCAATGACGGTGAAATAGTAGGGAGAATAGTTTTTCAGGCGGGTATCGCCCAGTTCGGCAAAGCGGTCACGCACCACTTGCACCGAGTAAAAGAGGCCTTCATCGTTGCCCTGCACCATCGGTTCTTCGATCACAATGGCCTGGCTCAAGCCTTCTACCTGCTCTTCGCGGCGGTTGACAATGGTGGTAATGCCGTTTTTCAGGTCGCACTGAGCGATCTCACGGGCCCGGTCGGGGTTAGTGAGCTCGTTGGGGCCTACGGTCGCATTGGCTAGCTGATAGATGATGTAGCCTTCGAATTGGAAGACCGAGTCGACCACACCATTGGCTTTGAGGACCGGGTCCGCCTGGGCGTAGCTTTCGTTGAAGTTGTTGCGCACATCTTTGAGCGCCTCTGGGTATCCCCAAGAGAGCAATACCTCTTGGTCGTATTCGGAGACGGTCATTTCGGGTGCATCCGGGCCTTCGAGCAGTTCGAAGTTGCTGTCGAAAAGGGCCTGGGCCACATCGTCGGCAGCCAACAATTCGCAAACCGAGCCAAACTGCCCGTTGAAAAAGCCGCGGGCCCAGACCACGCCGGTCACGATCTCATTGACTGCCCCTGGCTGCAAGGTAAAAGGCCCGGCTGATTGCAAGAAGCGCCGATCTTCGTTAGTGGGGTTGTCGGCATTGGATTCAGTCCAGCCGGTATTGGT
>CAZIVQ010000313.1:0-5521 GCA_964542415.1 uncultured Bacteroidia bacterium
CATCGCTTGTCGCCACATCGCTTGTCGCTCAGTCGCTCAGGGGTTCCCGGTTGATGGCGCGGGCCATGAGATCGGGGAAGCGGTCGGGGGTGCAGGCGAAGACCGGCGCGCCGAGGGCGGAGAGGGCGGCGGCGAGGTTGCGGTCGTAGGCGGGCTTGCCCCTGTCGCTGAGGGCGAGCAGGCAGATGAGCTGTACGCCGTCGCCAGTCAGCTTTTCGGCTAGTTGCAGGGTTTCTTCGCGGCGACTCCCTTCAAAGAGGTCAGAAATGAGCACCAGCAACGTTTCGCGCGGGCGCGTGACGAGGCTTTGGCAATAGGCCAGGGCCTGCCGGATGTTGGTGCCGCCACCGAGCTGGGTACCGAAGAGCAGGTCCACAGGGTCGTGCAGGTGCTCGGTGAGGTCGACCACGGCGGTGTCGAAGACCACCATGCGGGTGTTGAGAGCGGGGAGCTGGGCCAGCACCGAACCAAAGATGCTGGCGTAGACCAGCGAGGGGGCCATGGAGCCGCTTTGGTCGACACACAGGATCAGATCGCGCAGGCCTTGGCCCCGCCGGCCGAAGCCGATGAGCCGCTCGGGAATGATGGTCCCGAATTCGGGTTGGTAGTGGCGCAGGTTAGCGCGGATGGTACGTAACCAGTCGATTTCCTGCCGGCGGGGATGGGGATTGCGCTCTTGGCGGGCAAGCGCCCCACGCAAGCTACGAATGGCCGGCAGGGTGAGCTGCGCTTGCAGGTCATCGACCACTTTGCGGACCAATTGCCGGGCACTCTCCCGCGATTGCGGCGGGATGGCCTCCCGCAGGCTGAGCAGCTGGGCCACCAGGCTTACGTCCGGGGTGACCGTCTCCAGCCATTCCGGGTCGGCCAGCAGCCGCTTCAGCCCCAGGCGTTCTACCGCGTCTTGCTGCATCAATTGGGCCACCGAAGCCGGAAAATAGCGGCGGATGTCCCCCAGCCAGCGGTGAACTTGCGGCTTGGAAGCGCCCAAGCCGCCGCGGCGGCTGTCTTCTGCCTCATATAACGCGGTGAGGGCATCGTCCATGGCCTGGAGCTTGCCTTGCGGGGGCTGCTCCAGCTCGGGCTCGGCTTCGGGGCCGAGCAACATGCGCCAGCGGGTGAGGCGGTCGGGGGTCATGGAGGGGAAGGTAGGGAGAATGGGCGGAAAAATCCAGCCGGGATTCAATGAAGGTCCAAGAACCTTTTCAAGCGGTCGAGCAGGAGCATGGACTCCCGTAGCAGGTTTTCTGCCGGGCTGCGCCAGAGACGAATATCAGTTTCCTGACCGCGGCTCGGCTGGACTCCGCTTGAGCTGCTACTGCCTTCAATAGCGTCGAGCTGGCCTTCCAGGTCCAAGATTCGTTGCCATAGCTGTTCGTTTTCTTGGGTGAGGGCATCTAATGCCAACAGCTGTTGCCGCAGCCGCTTGTTTTCTGCCTTCAAGGCATCGAAAGCTTCAGGGCTGCGAGAATGGTCTCCGTTTCCTGCCTTCACCTGGGCTTTCAAGGTAGCCAAGCTGTCCCGAGCCTGCTTCAACTCCTCGCGTGACTGCTGGTAGGCGGAGCGAGCTTCACGGAGCAACCCATGAATGTAGGCCGCCGTTTCGGCTTGCGTCGGCTGCGCCAAGAGGGGGGAAGTCAGGCAACTCATGATCCCGAGCCATAAAAAACGCAGGCACAGGTACCCTGACCAGGATCGCTTGCTAGATGTTTGCTGGGCCATGATCGCTAGGTTATTTGGATAAACAAACCCCCAAATCTCCCGGGAGGCTTTCCCCAGGCAGCGAAGGTCACCGCTTTTTTTCCCTTATATTCTACTCTCAGTATTTACCTCTACAGCTATATTAGCGTAGGCAATAGCGGGAGTTTATTTCAGTTTTTCGTTAATTGCCGAAAATCGTATTTCTTTACTTTCCGATCAGGGGCTATTTCCACCTTTCCCGGACGTCCTGCAAGCTAGCTTCGACCTCATTCCAAGAGATGATGCCCATCTCGTACATCAAACTGTCTTGCTTCAAGTATTTGATCTCCTGGGAGAGCTGTTCGGTCCGGATGGTATATTCGTTTTGGGCTTTTTCTCTATCAGTAGGGGTGGCGGCTTCGGCTTCTTGGTTCCAATAAACCTGCCGAAGCTGCTGATTTTTTGCCCGGAGGCTTTGTAACGTCTGGGACAGTTCCCGGATAAATTCGGGATTAGGGGGTAATTGCTTCGTTTTGGCATCGAGGCTCACAGCCACTTCGCCGGCTGCCAGTTCAGGACCAGCATAAGGCCGCTGCATGGGCACATAATCTGGATGGTAAAAGGCCATTTTACCTTTGAGGGCCTCTATGCCCGCCTCGCCTAAGATCGGCAGCGAAAAATATCCTTCGGGATCAGTATGGGTCACCGAAAGGGGTCCCTCCCCTACCCAGCGCACCTCGACGCCATGCAAGGGCTTGCCAGTGGCATCAAGCACTTTTCCGCTCACCTCTATCACTTCGTCTTGAGGCACAATCAAGCGAATCCCTACAAACATGATGACGGCCAGGGTGCATGCCATGGCGGCTAGCAAAAGGGCGGCGCGCCAGTAGGCAGCGTACTTTTTGAGCGTACTCATTAGGCAAAGATTGATGGACAATAACTGATACGGACCAAAAGACTATTCGGTTAGTGGCAAGAAGACAGTAGTCGTCAGAACTGGTCCAGAAAACACATTGAGCGAACGTACTTGGGGAGAAAAACCGGGCTTCTCGTAACTGAGATAAAGCAAACGGTGCTGATAAGCGACATCGACCCGCAAGCGAAAAAAACCAGTTTCATCCGAATAATGCAGCGGTAGCGCCTTCCCACCATAGTTGGCTTGGATGGTCACCTGCGGCAAACCGGTAGGCGTGGCACCGGGCCCTTCGCCCATGGGTTCTTCGCTTAGGTACACATAGCCATTCACTTCCACCTGCGGCGGCACCTGGGCGTGACGCACTACTCCAATCCCCCAAACCCAAAGCGTAGCCAAGACGGCAATAGTCAGCAAGCTGACCTGAAGCCGGAATGCCCGCCGGTAGGCTTTGGCCCCCAAAAACCGCTCGTCTTTATCCGGTTCTTTCCTCACCCACAATTTCCGGCCCGCATCTATTCCCACCATAAACCCAAAAACCAGCAGCCACACACAAAGGATGAAAAACGACATCACTGGGCCTCTCTCGGCTTCCGCGTAACCCCAAAAGTAACCGGTGGCGGTACTAAATGTACTGACCAACCCGCCTGCCAAGGCCATGATTTCCAAACGTTGCAAGGAGATCGGGGGATCTGCTTCGGGCAGGGAAGGTTCAGCAGCAGCACGAGCCATGCAGGTAAATTGACAAGCAGCTAAGAGAAAAACGAGGGAATTTTTCTTAAAGTACGCAAAAAACCCCTGCCAGCCAAAAAGACCATGCCCTGCAAGCAAAGGGCTTAAAACAAAGGAGGCTGCCTCTCACGAGCTAGCCTCCTTTGCTTTTCTGCTACCGCAACACCCGTATCTTCCCCCCTCCATGGTACGACCGGTAAGCCGGATCATACATGGCCTCCGCCCCGATGGCGGGCAGGGTGAAGGTGCCGCTGTTTACGGCCCGGATGAGGTAGTAATAGCGCTTGGTCTTGTTGGCCTGCACGTCGGTGAAGAGCAGCAGGCGGTCGTCGCGAATGTCTAGGTAGTCGGGCGAAAAGCGGCCTTCCGCTTCTTCCACCCAGGCGAGGTCCGCCCCGCCGCCGATGCGCGGATTTTCGATCTCGAAGCCCGCCGGCAGCAGGTCCGAAACCGCCACGTTCTCCACCGAGCGGTCGCCGCCGGTAAGGGTCAGCTCACAGACGATCAGATCGCCTTGGCTAAAAGCATCCACCGGGTTGCCGAAGCGGCTCAGGTACTGCCGCCGCACCGAGAGGTTTTGGTCTACCGGAGCCGGCCCCCCGCTCACCGGCACGCCTTCGGCCTGCCAGAAGTAGTAGGTTTCACCCGTGCCGCTGCCTTTGAGGGTGATGCGCTTACCCGCCGCTTCGGTCGGCAAGGTCACCCGCTCCTGCGTATTGGCCAAGGTCATCAGGGTTTTCCCATCGGCCTGCACCGCCACGTCTACGTCAGAGTTGCCTTGGCGGGCCGCCGCCTTGCCCAGGGCCAGAAAGGCCCAGGAACGGTCCTGCGTCGACCAGATCTTTTCGCCATTTTCACTCAGGTAGCGAATGATCTGCGGCACCTGCTTATTGCTTGGATCCACGTCCAGCAGCACGTTCAGCATCACGGCATTGGCCCGGATCTCTGAGTCAAAATAGGTGCCGCTGGTCCGCTGGCAGACCTCAGCCTTGAAGGCCGTGGGTAGCAGCTCGTTGTAGGTGTTGTACTGCTGGTTGTGGGCAAAGGCCCCGGCCAGCAGGTAGCGCAAATCGTTGCTCAGCAGTTCGGGCCGGGCCCGGTAGTAGTTCATCAAGGCCTGATCGGCCTCGCCTGCAAGCGCAAGCACATAGAGGGCATAGATGGCCGATTTGTCGGCGATCTGCCGCATGCGCATGCTACCGTTTTGGAAGCTGCGGTACTGGTAGGTGTCCTTTTCAGTGGCCTGCTTGCGCAAGTAGCTCAGCGCTTTTTTCAACACCTCCGCGTTTACCTCATAGCCGCCCTTTCTGGCTTCTACCAAAAAATGCGTGGCGTAGACATGCGACCAGTCGTTGGCGTAGTTGCCCCCCGACCAGTAGGAAAAACTCCCGTCGTAGCGCTGCATCCCCTCTATTTTCTTGATGCCTTCTTTCACATAGTAGACCGAGCTGCCCTGGTGGAAAGCTTCGGGCGCGACCAAGGCCGCCAGGTCTTTGAAGTAGAGCTGCGGAAAAAGGCGCGAAGTGGTCTGCTCCAGGCAGCCGTGGGGATAGTTCACCAGGTACTTGAGGTGCTTGGCGAAGCGAATGGCCGGGAACGGACTCACGCTCAGCTGCACCTTGCCGGTGCCCGGCAGGAAGTTGCCTGGAGCGCTGAAGGCCACGCTGCTGCCTGCAGCCAAGCTGCCGCTGCCGCTTTCCACCGTGAAGGGGGCCGCCGGCCGTATTCCGATCTCGATCGTCTCCTCCACCTGATCCAGGCCCGAGAGCTTGAAGGTCAGCTTGGCGGTACCGACCGCCTCGCCGGTCTTGAGCACGAAGGTGGTGCGGGCCGTGCCATTAGCCGGAATAGTCACTGACTGGCTGCGGCTGCCCTGAATGGTGACCGGGCCGGCCTGTTCCAGGGCCACGGTCACCTTACCCGCCTGCCCGGTGGTGTTCATCAGGCTGACCGGCAGAATAAGCGAATCTTGCGGGGCCAGAAAGCGCGGCAAGGACGGCATGAGGATGACGTCATCGCTGATTTTCATCGGCTTTTCGGCCGAGCCAAAGCGATTGCCTTTGAAGGCCACGGCCATCAGCCGCACCTCGCCGTTGTACTGCGGGATATCGAGGGTCACCTGCACCTCGCCGCGGCTGTTGGTGCGCTTGAGGCCGCTCCAGCGGGAGAGCAGCTCGAAGCGCTGCGCTTCTACCG
>CAZIVQ010000314.1:0-5507 GCA_964542415.1 uncultured Bacteroidia bacterium
AGGAGGATGGTCAAGCAGGGCGTAGGAGGGCACGGGGGTTCGACCTTGCGGTCTCGGGTCGTTTGTCGCTTGTCTCCACATCGCTTGTCGTTTTTTAACGCAGAGGGCGCAGAGGTTTCGCAAAGGACGCAGAGGAGGATGGTCAAGCAGGGCGTAGGAGGGCACGGGGGTTCGACCTTGCGGTCTCGGGTCGTTTGTCGCTTGTCTCCACATCGCTTGTCGTTTTTTAACGCAGAGGGCGCAGAGGTTTCGCAAAGGGCGCAGAGGGGATGGTCAAGCAGGGCGTAGAAGGGCGCGGGGGCTCGACCTTGCGGTCTCAGGTCGCTCGTCGCTTGTCTCCACATCGCTTATCTCATCTCTTCTCTCAACTCAAACATCACCATCGACTTAGGCTCCAGCCGAAAGGGCTCGCCGGGGCGGAGGTCAGAAGGCAATTCTGCCCCATTGCCGAGCCAGACGGGGGTGGCGGTGTTGAGGAGCAGTTGGCCGGAGCGGGCTTCGGACCAATGCAGCGTCTGGGGGATATCCCCGGCATTCATCCAGGCAATGAGCTGGTGGGAGGGATCTCCGCGCAGCACCTGCAACACCTGCCGGGCTTCGTCGGCCCAGGCGCGGGTGAGTTTGCGATCAGGATGGCTGAGGACGGGATGGTGCTTGCGCCAATAAATCCACTGCCGGTAGTAGTTGCGCAGGGTGCGGTGGGGCTCATGTGACCAGTCCCAGCTGAGGGTGCTGCGGCCGAAGGTTTCCTCCGCCTGCGGGTCTGGGGCTTCGCCTTCGGCGTGAAAAGCCGCAAACTCAGCCTTGCGCCCTTTCCGCACTGCCTCGATCAGGGCCGGATCACCGTGGCTCACGAAATATTGGAAGGGCTGGGTCTCGCCGTATTCTTCACCCATAAACAACAGCGGCAAATACGGACTCAAAAACAGCATGCCCACGGCCAGTTTGTAGGCTTCGAGATCGACCAAGGCATGGAGCCGGTCGCCCAGCATGCGGTTGCCGACCTGGTCGTGGTTTTGGATGAAGGCCACGAATTTTTTGCCCGGCAGGCCTTCGGCGCTGCTGCCAAAGGTCTTTTGGCGGTGGGGCGAATAGCCCCCGTCGTAGACATAGGCATGGTTGTAGGCTTTGGCCAGCAAAGAAAGGGAGCCAAAATCTTCGTAGTAACCCAATTTTTCTCCCGTGAGCAGGGCGTGGACTGCGTGGTGAAATTCGTCGATCCACTGTCCGTGTAGTCCGTAGCCGCCCACCGCCGGAGCGGTGAGGTAGCGGCGGTCGTTGAGGTCGCATTCGCCAATCAAGACATAGAAGCGGCCGGTGGTTTCCCGCAATTTCTCCACTTCCTCGGTCAATTCTTGCAAAAAATGCCGCGCCCCTAAGTCCTTGATGGCATGCACCGCGTCGAGGCGAAAGCCGTCGAGGTGAAAGTCGCGCAGCCACATGCGGGCATTCTCCAGGTAAAAATGTCGCACCCCATCGCTCTGCGGGCCGTCGAAGTTGAGGGCCTGGCCCCAGGGGGTCTGGTAGCGGTCGGTGAAGTAGGGGCCGTAATGCGAAAGGTAATTGCCTTCCGGGCCCTGGTGGTTGTAGACCACATCGAGGATAACAGCTAAGCCCCGCTCGTGGCAGGCATCTACGAAGGCCATGAGGCCCGCTGGGCCGCCGTAGGCTGCGGCCGTGGCGAAGGGGTAGACGCCATCGTAGCCCCAGTTGCGGCCGCCGGGAAACTGCGAGACCGGCATCAGCTCAATGACGTTGATGCCCAGGTCGACCAGGTCGTCGAGCCGGGCGATGGCGGCAGCGAAGGTGCCCTCGGGAGTGAAGGTGCCCACATGCAGTTCGTAGAGGATCCACTGGGTCTGGGGCAGGCCCCACCAAGAGGTATCTTCCCATTCATGGGCGGCGAGGTCGATCACCGCCGAATGGCCGTGTACGCCTTCGGGCTGGTAGCGCGAGGCGGGGTCGGGACGGGGTTCCTGATCATCAAGCCGGTACAGATAGCGGGTCCCGGGGGCCGCATCATCCAGCGCCAGGGTCCAGTAGCCATGGGGCAGGGCCTTCATGGGCAAGCTGCGGGGCTCCGGGGCCGTGATTTCCAGGGTGACCTGCCGGGCCTGCGGGGCCCAGAGGGTGAAGTGACAGGTCTTCTCCGCGTCGAAGTAGGGACCAAGGGGGGGATGCATGGGTAGGAAGAGATGAGAGAAAAGAGATGAGAGAAAAGAGATGAGAGAAAAGAGATGAGAGAAAAGAGATGAGAAAAAAGAGATGAGAGAAAAGACAGGGTTTCAGGTTTACTGGTTTGCTTCCTTGCGGACTTTGCGGAGGAAGACCAGGGAGCGAGACTGGAGTTCGTAGGTTTTGGCTTTGTGGAGGTCTTGGGGCTGGATGCTTTCGGGGTCGTGGGTATCGATCATAACTTCCCACTGCCATTTCATTTCGGGGAAAGGCAGGGTAAAGGTCATCGGTTCCCAAAAGCTATTGACCATCATAAAAAAGATGTCATCTTTTACCGAGCGGCCGTAGCGGTCGACTTCGTCCATTTGCTCGCCGTTGAGCAGCATGCCCATCACCCGCACGTAGTCGCTGTCCCACTGGTCCTGGGTCATTTCGGTGCCATCCACATTGACCCAGCGGATGTCTTTGATGTCTGCCCCGCGGATGCGGCGACCCTTGAAGTAGCGCCGCCGGTGCAACACCTGGCTGTGCTGCCGCACAGAAATGAGAAAGCGGGTAAACTCATGCAGCGCCCGCTGATGGTCGTTCCAATCCCAGTGCATCCAGGCCATTTCATTGTCCTGGCAATAGGCGTTGTTGTTGCCTAGCTGAGAGCGACCGTACTCGTCGCCGTGGCTGAGCATGGGCACGCCCTGAGAGAGCAACAAAGTGGCGAGGAAATTGCGCTTTTGCTTTTCTCGCAAGGCGAGAATGTTGGGGTCGTCGGTCGGGCCTTCGGCCCCGCAGTTCCAGGAGATGTTATGCTCGTGGCCATCGCGGTTGCCTTCGCCGTTGGCCTCATTGTGCTTTTCGTTGTAGCTCACCTGGTCGTGGAGGGTGAAGCCGTCGTGGGCGGTGACAAAGTTGATGCTGGCGTGGGGCATGCGGCCGGTATCTTCGTACAGGTCAGAGCTGCCGCTCAGGCGGTAGGCCAATTCGGCTACCTGGGCCTCATCGCCACGCCAAAACTTGCGCACGCTATCGCGGTATTTGCCGTTCCATTCTGCCCAAAGCACCGGAAAATTGCCCACCTGATAGCCCCCCTCGCCGATGTCCCAAGGCTCCGCAATGAGCTTGACCTGCGAAATCACCGGGTCCTGGTGGATGGTGTCGAGAAAGGTCGAGAGCTTTCCCACGTCGTACAGGCCGCGGGCGAGGGCCGAGGCCAGGTCGAAGCGGAAGCCGTCGATGTGCATCTCCGTCACCCAATAGCGCAGGCTGTCCATGACCATTTGCAGGCTGCGGGCGTTGAGCATGTTGAGGGTGTTGCCCGTACCGGTATAGTCCATGTAGTACCGCTGGGTGTCCATCATCAGGCGGTAGTAGTTGTGGTTGTCGATGCCTTTGAAAGAAAGGGTCGGCCCGTAGTGGTTGCCCTCGGCGGTGTGGTTGTAGACCACATCGAGGATGACCTCGATCCCGGCCTTATGGTAGGCTTTCACCATTTCCTTGAACTCATCGACCTGCTGTCCCTGGCTGCCCGAGGCGCTGTATTCAGCGTGGGGGGCAAAGTAGGCGATGGTATCATACCCCCAGTAATTGCGTAACCCTTGATCGAGCAGCGTTTTGGGGTGGATGAAATGGTGTACCGGCATCAATTCGATGGCGGTGATGCCCAGGTCCTTGAAGTAAGCGACCATTTCCGGTTGGGCCAGGCCACGGTAGGTGCCTTGCAGGTGGTCTGGAATCTCCGGATGGAGGGCGGTCATGCCTTTGACGTGCAGCTCGTAGATGATCGAGTTGTGCATCTCATGGCGCAAGGGTTTATCGCCTTCCCAGTCAAACGTATCGTCAATCAACACGCACTTGGGCATGTCTCCGGCGCTGGGGCGTTCATCCATCTTGAGGTCCCGGTCAGGATCGGGGTCATCCATGGGATAGCCAAACATGGTCGGCTGAATCTCCAGCGGGCCGGTCAAGGCCTTGGCGTAGGGATCTAGCAGCAATTTATGCGGATTGAAGCGCCAGCCTTGGGCGGGATCGTATTTTCCATCTACTGAATAGCCGTACAGCATGCCCGGGGCCAGGCCCGGGACGTAGACATGCCAGACGTGGTCGGTGTATTCTTTCAGTGTAATGTGCGCAAAAGCTTCAGCGTCTTCTTTTTCTTCGAATAAGCAAAGCGTAACGGCATCGGCATTTTCGCTAAACAGTGCAAAGTTTACCCCTCTGCCATCAAACGTGGCGCCTAAGGGGTAGGGTTGGCCGGGCCACAGCGGCCCCTGGTATTCCTTCATGTGGATGATCGTTGGTAGGATAAGAAGCGGGGGAGGCTTCTGTCGAATATTTCAACAGGATAAACAATAATCCTATGGTAGGCAAATAGGAGGGGAGATTTAACCAGGCATTGAAGGGAGGAGATCGGGCGTGGGCTGGGGATGCGGTTCCACTCCCGACCTTGGCTGCGCCAAGGCCCCCCACTGTCCCGATGGAACCAGGACCTGCGACCAGCAGGGGAAATTCGCCGCTGGCCATCTTCCCCTCTTAACTTCTTCCCTTCTTAACTTCTTCCCATCTTCCCATCTTCCCATCTTCCCCTCTTCCCCTTCAATCACTTGCTCTTCGTCTTCTCCTTGTGGCGGCTTTCCAGCACCTGGATCACTTCGCTCAGGGAGATGCGTTTGGCTTCCAGCAGCACCAGGAGGTGGTAGAGGAGGTCAGCGGCTTCGCCCAAGAAGAGGTCTTTGTTCTCGTCCTTGGCTTCGATGATGAGCTCTACGGCCTCTTCGCCTACTTTCTGGGCGATTTTGTTCAGGCCTTTTTTGAAGAGCTTGCTGGTGTAGGACTTCTCAGAGGGGTTTTTGCGCCGGTCTTTGATGGTGCGGGCCAGGTGGTTGAGGAAAGCCACGTCTTCTTGGTTCGCCTCGTCGAAGCAGGTGTCCGAACCGGTATGGCAGACCGGGCCGCGCGGATGGACCCGTACCAGCAAGGTATCATGGTCGCAATCAGGCAGCATCTCCACCAGTTCGAGGAAGTTGCCGGAGGTCTCGCCCTTGGTCCAAAGCCGCTTTTTGGCGCGGCTGTAGAAGGTTACGCGCCCCTCTTTCTGGGTCTGCTTGTAGGCTTCCTTGTTCATGTAGCCCAGCATCAATACCTGCCGGGTGTCGGCGTCCTGGATGATGGCGGGAATGAGGCCGCCGCCTTTATCGAAATCGAGTTTTGACATTTATTGAGAGTATGGAGTATGGAGTATGGAATATGGAGTATGGAGTATGGATAGGCGCTACGCGCTTACCAGGAAGCTGAATATGTCGACGCTGTCAGGGCTACTCAGCGCCCCTGCTTTTGCCCTG
>CAZIVQ010000315.1:0-5495 GCA_964542415.1 uncultured Bacteroidia bacterium
TGGAGTAGGCCGCTGCGATCACCCCCAGCACGAAGACCATGCCCACCAGCGGACCGAGGTGGTCCAGCGACAGCAGCGGAAACAGCTCATCGGTCTGCCGACAGATCATTTCGCCGGTGGCGGGGTCGAGCACCTTAAGCTTGCAGGCCTCGCTGAAAACGGGCTCTACGAGGCCCGTCTGCTGCCCGTAGAGGTAGAGTAAGGCCCCCAGGCTGAGGAAGAGCAGGTTGGCTAGCACCAGGATGACCGAGAAGAGCAACACGTTTTTTTGCGCCTCCCCCAGGTTGCGGCAGGTGAGGTTTTTCTGCATCATGTCCTGGTCCAGGCCGGTCATGACGATGGTGATGAAGGCCCCGCTGACGAATTGCTTCCAGAAGGTGTCGGCCGGGCCGAGGTCCCAGACCCAAGTGTCGGTGTAGTCGCTCGCGGCCAGTTGGGTGATCATTTCTCCTACCCCCCACTCCAGCTCCTGCATGATGACGTAGACGGCGATGCCTGCCGCCAAGAGCATGCTCAGCGTCTGTAGCGTGTCGGTCCAGACCACCGTTTTGATGCCGCCGCGGAAGGTGTAGAGGAAGATCAGGGCGATGGAAATCAGCACCGTGACCGGAAAGGGTACCTCCAGCGGGTCACAGACGGCGAGTTGCAGCACCAGGGCGACCAGGTAAAGGCGCAGGCTGGAGCCCACGATGCGGGAAAGCAAGAAAAAGGCCGCGCCCGTTTTGTAGGCCCGTTGGCCGTAGCGCTGCCCCAGGTAGCCGTAGATGGAGGTGAGGTTAAGCCGGTAGTAGAGCGGCAGCAGCACCCAGGCGATGACCGCATAGCCGGCAAGGTAGCCCAGCACCATCTGGAAGTAGGCCCAGTGGCCGTTGCCCACGGCGCCGGGCACCGAAATGAAGGTCACGCCCGAGAGCGTGGCCCCGATCATGCCAAAGGCCACCACGTACCAGGGCGAATTGCGGTTGGCGGTGAAAAAGGTGCGCTCATCGGCGCTTCGCCCGGTGAAGAGCGAAATAACCAGCAGCAGGCCGAAGTATACGGCCATCATCAACAAGATCGCGTAGGGGTCCATGGCAGCGAGAATTAAGCTCGCTGCAAGATTACCGATTTTTTTGGTACCCGGTAATCCGGTTAGGATCTTTGGGCCGGATTTCCGGACAGCGGCGAAGGGCTGATGCGTAATTCCTACTTCTTCCCTTCCCCCTTGAAATAGTCGTCGCCGGAGGCAAAGAGGACGTTGAAGGAAGTGAGGCTGCCGTACATGCGGGTGATGTATTGCTGCAAATTCACTTTCTCCTCGTCGCTGAGCTTTTTGTTGCTGTTGATTTGCTGTTCGAGCACCCGCAGCCGGTCGCGGACCATGACGATCTTGTGAAAGAAGTTATCGATGGGAATCTCCTTGCCCTTGAGTTCGGGATCGGCGGGTTGGAGAATGAGGGTGCCGCCGCGCCACTTGCTGCCCAAGGGCACGACCTCGCTGGCGTCGGTCCAGGTGCGGAGAATCTGCTTGAGCAAGTGCTCCACATCGCCGAGCGAGAGGCGCTGCTCCGGCAAAGGGGCCAAGTCGATGATCTCAAGTTCGGCGAAATCCTTGTCGATGGCCTTCTCGCCGAAGTTGGGAAAGGCAATGTTGTAAAACGCTTCTCGGCTGTTGTCCAGGATCAGACCTTCACCGTACTTGGGATGGCAGACCCGGGTGCCTACGGTAAGAGAATGCTGGCTCATAGGAGAATAACTTGGCGTGGGAAAATGGTGCAGGGAATTGACCAGACGGCTGAGCAGGGTTTTCGGTTCAGCTTTCAGACTCACCCTCCCAAAAGATACCAAGTTTTCAAGAAACATGCAGGCAGGAACACATTCCGGGCTGCATGCGGTTCCACACCTGCGGCAGCAAGTTGGCACACTGGACAGAGTCCGGCGCGAGCATTAAAAAGAGGGATAGCGCTCGCGCCTGATAATTTATTTCCTCAGCGTCCCTAATCTTCTCCGCCCGCAGCGGCTTAGTACCCAAACAAGGCCCTGGCCCGGTCGCGCAGCTTGCCCCCGATCAGCTGATAGACCGGAACGCCGAGCAACTTGCCCTTGAGGTCCCAGAGGGCACAGTCTATCCCGCCGATGGCGTGGGTGAGCAGGCCCCCCGCCCCGAGGTCGTGGTTCACCCAATACATTTGCTCCCACAGCCGCTCGGTGTCGAAGGGACTCTGCCCCAGCAGCTGCGGCCGCAGAAAGTCCAGGATGAGCTGCTGGGTAACGGCCAGGCCATTGTGGCTGCATTCGCCCCAGCCTACGGTGCCGTCATTGGCCTCAATGCGGACGTAGACCTCTTTGTCGTAGCCGTCTTTGAAGACCAGCAGTTTGACATCCACGATTTTGAGGTCGGGATCTATTTCAGCAGCCGGGGAACTGACTGCGGGCAAGCCAGAAAGTGCGCCCAGGCCCAGCAGGCTGGCTTGTTGGAAGAAAGTACGGCGAGTAGACATGGGTCAGTTTTCAGTGAACAGTGGACAGTGAACAGGGAGCAGGGAGCAGGGAGCAGGGGGGAAACGCTGTGGCCTTGGTAAAATTTCTGCCGGTTTCACCGCCATCCATGATGGGTGGCTTCTATGGCAGAATCAGGGACAGAAAAAGGCCATTCGGAAAAAACACCGGGAAAGCTTATTATTCCTTTCTTTCAAGACGAATGCCCGCCAAGTTTACCCCGAGTCCACCCCTCTCAAAATCTCATCATCTCACCCTCTAATATGAACATTGATCTTACCCACAAACGCGCCCTGGTCTGCGGCTCTACGCAAGGCATCGGTAGGGCGGCGGCGGAAGCGTTGGCGGCTCTGGGGGCCGAGGTAACCCTTTTGGCCCGAAACGAGACCCAGCTCAAAGCCGTGCGCGACAGCCTGCCCCGCCCGGCAAACCAGGCACATGCTTTCCTGGTCGGCGACTTTTCTGAGCCCGAAATTGTCCAGGATACCGTTCAGAAGGCATTGGAATCCAGCGGGCAGCCCTTCCACATCCTGCTCAACAACACGGGCGGCCCTCCCGGCGGACCGATCCGGGAAGCGAGTTTGCTTGAATTTCACCGCGCCTACGACATGCACCTCGCCTGCAACCACCTCCTGGCCCAAACCGTGCTGCCGGGGATGCAGGAAGCCGGCTACGGCCGCATCATCAACGTCATTTCTACCTCGGTCAAAATTCCCATCCCCGGGCTGGGCGTATCCAACACCACGCGGGGCGCGGTCGCTTCCTGGGCCAAAACCCTGGCTGGCGAAGTCGCCGCCCACGGCATCACCGTCAACAACCTCCTGCCGGGCATGACCGCCACGGCCCGCCTGCACAGCCTGATCGACAAATGGGCCGACGAGCGCGGCCTATCCGTCGAGGCCATGAGCGAGCAACTCAAGGGCAGCATCCCGGCCGGACGCTTTGCGGATCCCAAGGAAGTGGGCGAGGTGATCGCCTTCCTCGCGTCTCCCGCCGCCGCCTACGTCAACGGCATCAACCTGCCGGTAGATGGGGGCAGGACGGGGTGTTTGTGAGGGGAAAATGTGAAGACGTGAAGAGGTGAAGAGGGGGAGGGTCACTGTCAGGTTGAAAAGGGAGGCGGGCGGACAGCTTGCAGCCATCCTGGGTAAGGCTTGCTTTAGTCGGCGCGGACTCCCATTGCCTGAATGACCTTGCCCAACTCTCCCAATCCCCCAATTCCCAATCTCCTAATCTCCTCCCCTTTCCTCCATCCACCCTTCCACCACCCGAAACATCCCCGCATCATCTTTGGAGAAAAAGGAGAGGGCTTGCCCGTTGGTGAGCAGCAGGTGGGGCGCTTGCAGGGCTTGGTTGTAGCGGGCGGCTTGGTGCAGGGTGTCTTGGCTGAGGGCGACCTCGGGGGCTTTGCATTCGCAGAGGATGGAGGGCTGCCCCTCCCGGTCGTAGACCACGAGGTCGAATCGCCGCTGCATGTCGAGGTAACGCACCGTTTTCTCCACCCCGATCCGGTGGCGGGAGATGCCTTTTTCCCGTACCAAGAAATGAATCAGGTGTTGCCGCACCCACTCTTCGGGCTGCCGCACCACCCATTGCTGCCGGATCGCATCCCACAAATAGGTCTTCCCATCGGCTTCTTCGGTGGGGATGGGATAAGGGGGAAAAATCCAGGCCATAGGCAGCAGGTTGAGGCGCAAAGCAAAGTAACCCCCATTTTCTGGAAAAAAAACCTTCCCTTTCCCCAGGCAAACCGACCCCCTGGGTGAGAGGGCACCTCACAATGACTCTATTTTAACCGATAATTTTTTACAAAAAAGCCAAAATAGACCTTCTGTTGAGCTTTTCTTTTCTTTATCCAAGAAATAGTCCTCACAATCGCATAGATATGATCTTTTTTTAGGGAGAATGACCCGGTATGTTTGTGATGTACCCGGAAGCAATCACCTGATACAGCGGGCATTCGGGTTTTTCTTAACCCTTTATTCTCAACTAAACATAGAAAAGAACATGAAAATCTATCGCTTTCTCACGACGATCGCAGCTCCCCTGCTCTTACTGGGCATCGGCTGCGAACAAATGGCAGACGTGCCGGCCCCGGCCCCACAACTGATCCAACCCTTCGCTCATGGCCAGTCGGTCTCCCTCTCTGAGCTGCCGACTTCCATCCCGCAGTATGTGGAGACCAACTATCCTACCCTTTCTATTGTCGAAGTCGAGATCGAAAACCCCGACGGAGACGACGAGTACCTCTACGA
The DNA here is from genome assembly GCA_964542415.1 of uncultured Bacteroidia bacterium. Taxonomy (GTDB): domain Bacteria; phylum Bacteroidota; class Bacteroidia; order J057; family J057; genus CAZIVQ01. The sequence goes on from CAZIVQ010000315.1 coordinate 4,734, forward strand.
AGTGGAGCTGAACGACCGCCGCGAGCTGTACTTTACTGCCACAGGCTCCTTCCGCTTTGAGCGCGAAGACGACGGCCAAACCGAAGATGATGACTTCTACATCGATCCCAACACTTTGCCGCAGGCCGTGCTCGACTACCTGACCACCAACTATCCCGGCCTGACCATCCGCACTGCTGAGCAGTCTCTCGATGATGATGACGACTACTTCTACGAGGTAGAGCTGAGTAATGGCACCGAGGTCTACTTTGACGAAAACGGCAACTTCATCCGCGAAGAACTTGATGATGACGATGGAGACGACGATGACGATATCTATATCGACTTCTCTGACCTGCCGCAGGCCGTGCGCGATTACCTCGCCAACAACTACGCGAACTTCACCATCGACGAAATCGAAATGTCGCTCGACAATGACGACCCCTACACCTACAAGGTAGAGTTTGTCAATGGCCTTGAACTTTACTTCGACGACCTCGGGCAGTTTCTCTTCTCAGAAAATGATGACGACGATGATGGGGATGATGATGACGACGGCAATGACGACGATGGAGATGACGATGATGATATCTCTGTCCACCCCGACAGTTTGCCCCAATCCATCCTCGATTACCTTGCCCTCAACTATCCGGGCCTGACCATCGACGAGGCAGAGATGTCCAACGACGATGATGACGACTACACCTACGAGATAGAACTGAGCGATGGAACGGAAGTCTACTTCGATGAGAACGGCAACTTCATCCGGGAAGAACAGGACGA
>CAZIVQ010000316.1:0-5491 GCA_964542415.1 uncultured Bacteroidia bacterium
TCATGGCACAGATAGACAAAAGCAGCGAGATGCGGGCACAAGAGGTCCGGATCGAAGCCTTAGAGAAGGCCATTAAGAAAAAGCGGACCAGCGTAAAAAGCTTGCGCACCCGCCTCACCAACCTGGAGGCCGAGATTCGGGAGGTGGGCGAGCAGCTTAGCAACCTGGCCTTTTCCATGCTGGAGCGGACCATGCGGTTGCAGCAGGAGATGAAGGTGCTGATAGACAAGCTGTTGAAAAAACGCTGGATCAAGCGGCGCAAGGACCTGGCCAAAGAGATCAAGAAGGGCCGGGCAGAGCTGGAAGGCTCCACGGGGATGGATGGCATGGATGAAATCCTAGAAGCAATGGGCGAAGACCCGGAAGGCTGGCGAGAGAGGCGAGCCAAGGAACAAGCCGGGCAGGAAGGCGCCAAAGACCGGGCCACCTTTTTTGCCCAATTTAAGCAGGAGCCTTCTCAAGAAGAGCAACGTGACATCCGGCAGCTGTACCTGCGGCTTTCCCGGAAACTCCATCCCGACAAAGCCACCAACGAGGCCGAAGCCCAGCAATTTCATGGCCTGATGCAGCAGGTGACAGCTGCCTATGAGGCTCATGATGTGGAGGCCCTTTTGGCCCTGGAACAGCGCTACCTCGACGATGACCCGGAAGGCCTGGAAACCCTGCCGGCCGAACAGCAGCTTTCAGCCCGGGCGCAGAAAATCGCCCGCCTGGAGCGGGAGCTTTCTTTTCTGACCCAACAAGCCGATCGGCTCAGCGCCCAGATCAAGAGCCTGCGACAGTCTGAGGCGGGCCAGCAGCTGACAAACTTTCGCCGGGAAGAGCGTGAAGGCTGGGGCATCGAACAGAACCGGGCCGAGACGGAATTGGTTTTTTTAGCCATGAAAGAGCAAAAAGAAGTGCTCGAAGCAGCTCTCAAGGCCGATCGTGTCACCCCTGAGCTGGAAGCACTCTTCCGGCCTATGCCAGCTTTTGACGACGACTTCGATGATGAGGTAGACATCCTCCAGATGATGCTTGAGACCGTAGGGATGGAGATGGAAGAGAAATCGAGGCGTTTTGCCGAAGGGGACCTGGTTCAATTCCAGCCCCGCAAAAAGGGGCTGTATAGCGTGGCGCCACCCAAAGGAGCCATTGCTTCGGTAGAAGCGACCTGGTATGACGAGGAGAAAGATGAGCATTTCTATGCCTTGCAGTTCTCGGCCGAAGTCCTTTCCGCGATCAAATGGGTCCCTGATTTCTGGTTGGGAAAATACATGGAACATGCCTTCATAGACGTAGCTGAATCTGACCTAAAGCCCGTGCGGAGGCGACAGGCCAAGAACTTTGACCGGGAAGCTGCGCTAGCGAAAGGGCGGGAATTGACCTATGGCTACATGTTCGACAAGCTCAAGCTTCCTCAAAGCCAGCAAGCGCGCCTGCGCGAAATGCTCTTCACAGAACCGGCCGCGCCTGACTACATAAACCTTGATCATTGGTATCGAGAAAGCGAGCTTACTAAGGACTTGCATGACCTGCCCGTCCGCCTGAGAGCCAACCCCTTCATGCGAAAGGGCCGAAAGGCGATAATAACTCATATCCTGGGGATAGACGAGGATGTCGGTTTTATCGCCAAGATAAAAATCAAAGAACTAGAAACGGAAATTCCCCTGCACTACTTGTCCTACGATGGGAAAAACCGGGCCATCGGGCAATTTTTTGAGGACTACGCCCTCTGGGCTGAGCATCGGGTGTCGGAACAAGATATCTGGTGAGATGCCCCTTGGCTTCATCAATGGGTGCAGCATCCGCCAAGCACCAGGTAAGCCAGATCGTGGCTTCCTCAACACCCGGCCACTCCTGTCAATCCGGTCCATCTCCAATGCCCGCAGTCCCAGACCCGCAAATCCTAAAAATCCTGTAAATCCCGCAAATCCTGTAAATCCTGTCCCCATCTCAGGTTGCCCGCAGTCCCAAACCCGCAAATCCTGTCCATCCTATCCCTCCAACCCCACCACCGCCTGCTTCTCCAGCATGCGCGCCGGGATCACCCTTCGGATGGTAGCTTGAAGCAGGTCGATGACCGACTGCTTGATGAAATTGTGGTGGACCACGAGGCTCACCTCCCGCACCGGTTCGGGGCCGGTAAAGCGCCGCACGTGCTCCGAGTCCAGCTCCTCTATGACCGATAGCTCCGGCACCAGGGTGTAGCCCACGCCTTGACGCACCAGACGCTTGAGCGTCTCGATCGAGCCGCTCTGGTAGTCGAAGCCGATGGCCGTGCCCGACTTCACGTCCCGGCAAATCGACAGGGCCTGCTCCCGGAAGCAGTGCCCCTCGTCCAGCACCAGCACCTCACTCGGGTCGAGGTCCTCGGCCAGCAGCAGCTTCTCGTTCAAAAAGCGGTGCTTCTTGGGTAGGTAAAGTAGAAATGGCTCGTAAAATACCGGAATCTCCCGGATCGTCGCCTCCTCGATCGGCGTCACCAGCAGGCCGATGTCCACCTTGCCGCTTTCGATCTGAGAAATGATCTGCCCCGTTTGCAACTCTTGGATCTTCAGGTGAATCCGAGGGTTTTCTTTCAGGAACAGCGGCAAGAACTGCGGCAGCAGGAAAGGCGCCAGCGTCGGGATGATCCCTATCTTGAACTCCCCTTCCATCGACTCCTTCTCCTGATTCACAAACTCCCTGAGCTGCCGCGCTTCCCGCAGAACTTGACGCGCCCGCAGGATCACCTCCCTGCCGATCTCGGTCGGCTGCAACGGCTTTCTGTCCCGGTTAAAAATCTTTACCCCAATCTCCTCCTCCAGCTTCTTGACCTGCATGGTCAGGTTGGGTTGAGAAACGAAGCAACGCTCGGCGGCAGTCACAAAATGCCGGTGCTCATCCAGGGCGACGATGTACTCCAATTGCTGTAGGGTCATATAGCTTTTGATTATGAAAGCATAATAATTATTGATTTGAATGATGGCAAATATTTCCTCATTTTCGTAGATGAATCCTATCCCATCGTCAAAAAGTTTTATCAGATATGGAAAAAAATCCGCACACGACCTCTTCGACCAACGGAAACGGCAAGGTCTGGGACGTCAATGACTCCAGCCGCGAAGAAAGCCGCTGCCCGTTTCTTAATGGCAGCCTAACCCACGGAGCCGGAAGTGGCACCTCCAACCGTGATTGGTGGCCCAACCAGCTGAACCTGGGCATTTTGCGCCAGCATTCTGCCCTGGCCAACCCCATGGGCGAAGACTTCGACTATGCCGAGGAGTTCCAAAAACTAGACCTCGCTGCGCTCAAGGCAGACCTCACGGCCCTGATGACCGACTCGCAGGAGTGGTGGCCCGCTGACTATGGCCACTACGGGCCTTTCTTTATCCGTATGGCCTGGCACACCGCCGGGACCTATCGTATTGCTGATGGCCGTGGAGGCGCCGGTTCGGGTAGCCAGCGCTTTGCGCCGCTGAACAGCTGGCCCGACAACACCAACCTCGACAAGGCCCGCCTGCTGCTTTGGCCCATCAAGCAGAAGTATGGCAAAAAAATCTCCTGGGCCGACCTGATGGTTCTCACCGGCAACGTGGCCCTGGAGTCCATGGGCTTCAAGACCTTCGGCTTCGCCGGCGGACGCGAAGATGTGTGGCAGCCAGAAGAAGACATCTACTGGGGGGCTGAAGCCGAATGGCTGGGCGACAAGCGCTACACTGGCGACCGCGAGCTGGAAAATCCCCTCGCCGCCGTGCAGATGGGCCTCATCTACGTCAACCCCGAAGGACCCAATGGCAACCCCGACCCCATCGCTTCGGCCCGCGACATCCGCGAGACCTTCGGCCGCATGGCCATGAACGATGAAGAGACCGTTGCCTTGATCGCCGGGGGACATACCTTCGGCAAGACCCACGGGGCCGCTGACCCGGCTAAGTACGTGGAGCGGGAGCCTGCTGGGGCCCCTATCGCTGAGCAAAACTTGGGCTGGAAAAACAACTACGGCAGCGGCAACGCCGGTGACACCATCACCAGTGGCCTGGAAGGGGCCTGGACCACCACGCCTATTCAGTGGAACAACAACTATTTTGAGAACCTCTTTGGCTACGAATGGGAACTGACCAAGAGCCCTGCCGGGGCTTTCCAGTGGAAGCCCATGGGGACGACCGGAGCGGGCACGGTGCCCGACGCCCACGATCCCGAAAAGCGCCACCAGCCCATGATGCTGACCTCCGACCTGGCCCTGCGTATGGACCCGGCTTATGAGAAAATCTCCCGGCGCTTCTTCGAAAATCCTGACGAATTCGCCGATGTCTTTGCCCGCGCTTGGTTCAAGCTGACCCACCGCGACATGGGCCCCAAGTCACGCTACCTCGGCCCCGAAGTGCCGCAGGAGGAGCTGCTCTGGCAAGACCCGGTTCCGCCCGTTACCCACGAGCTGGTCGAAGCGGCAGACATCGCCAAGCTGAAAAAAATGATCCTGGCCTCGGGCCTGAGCCTCTCTGAGCTGGTGTCTACCGCTTGGGCTTCAGCCTCTAACTTCCGTGGCTCTGACAAGCGCGGGGGAGCCAATGGTGCCCGCCTTCGCCTCAGCCCGATGAGGTTCTGGGCCGTGAACAACCCCGCCCAGCTGGGCAAGGTGCTGAAGACCCTCGAAGGCATCAAGCAGGAGTTTGACCAGGGACAAACAGGGGGTAAGAAAATCTCCCTCGCCGACCTGATCGTGCTAGGCGGCTGTGCTGCCATCGAAGAGGCTGCCCGCAAAGGCGGCCACAAGATCGAGGTGCCCTTCACCCCCGGCCGGACCGATGCCAGCCAAGAGCAGACGGACGTAGAGTCCTTCTCTGTCCTTGAGCCGCTCGCCGATGGCTTCTGCAACTACCAGAAGGCCCGGTACTCGGTTTCTGCCGAAGAAATGCTACTCGACAAAGCGCAGCTACTGACCTTGACCGCGCCGGAAATGACGGCCCTGGTAGGGGGGATGCGCGTCCTGAACACCAACTGTGACGGCTCCCAGCATGGCGTCTTCACCGACCGCCCGGAGACCCTCACCAACGACTTCTTCGTCAACCTGCTCGACCTGGGCATCAAATGGTCCGCCACTTCGGAGGCAGATGACGAATTCGAAGGCCGGGATCGCAAGACCGGCGAAGTCAAGTGGACCGGCACCCGCGTGGACCTCATCTTCGGATCCAATTCCGAGCTGCGCGCTTTGGCCGAAGTCTATGGCTGCGCCGATGGCGAGGAAAAGTTCCTGCACGACTTTGTCGCTGCCTGGCACAAGGTGATGAACCTCGACCGTTTTGAGCTGGCCTAAGGCGAAGATTTTGCGTATTTGATAAAAGGCGACCCGGAGACGGGTCGCCTTTTTTATACGCTCGTAGTTTCTCGCGCAGATTTGCCATCCGTGCGAGCCTCTCACTGCTCCCGCACCAATTCCTGGTTCGCCCATTGAGCCCGCAGGGAATTACAAATTCCGGCTTTAATCGGCACTAATCACAGATTAGCACCGGGAAAGGGCCTCTCTTCG
>CAZIVQ010000317.1:0-5488 GCA_964542415.1 uncultured Bacteroidia bacterium
AGGGGAAATAAGGGAAAAAGCGAAGCTTCGGGGGGTAGGGGAGTAGGACAAGTCGTTTGTCTCCCCATCGCTAATCGCGGTCTCAGGTCGCTTGTCGCTCGTCGCTCAGTCGTTTGTCGCTTGTCGCTCAGTCGCTCGTCACTCAGTCACTTGTCGCCCAGTCGCTCGTCGCTCAGTCGTTTGTCGCTCAGTCGCTCGTCACTCAGTCGCTTGTCGCTCAGTCGCTCGTCGCTCAGTCGCATGTCGCCCCATCGCTTCTTCACCGCTCCCCAAAAATCGCACTGCCGATCCGCACCATGGTGGCCCCCTCGGCGATGGCCCATTCGAAGTCACCGGACATGCCCATGCTGAGTTCGGTCATGGAGAGGCGGGGATGGTCTAGGCTTTTAAAGGCTTCGAAGGCCTGGGCGAGGCGCTTAAATTGGCTGCGGACCAGCTTTTCGTCGTCGCTGAAGGAAGCCATGCCCATCAGGCCGCGGATGTGGACGTGAGGGTAATCATCAAGTTGCAAGAGCAATTCTTTCGCGCGGGTTTCGTCGAGGCCGGACTTGGCGTCCTCCTCCGAGATGTTGAGTTGGAGCAGGCAATCGACGATGACCTCGGCTTTGGCGGCTTGTTTGTCGATTTCGCGCAGCAGCTTGGCCGAGTCGACCGAGTGGATGAGCGCGATGTAGGGCATGAGGTACTTGACCTTGTTGCGCTGGAGGTTGCCGATCATGTGCCAGCGGGCTTCGGGCAAGGCCGGGTGCTTGTCGCGAAGCTCCTGGGGACGGTTTTCGCCGAAGTCCAGTTGCCCGGCGGCAAAAGCTTCCTGGATCAAGGACATCGGCTTGGTCTTGGAAACGGCGATGAGCCTGACCGAGCCTTCGGGGCGTCCGGCTTGGGCTTCGGCCGTAGCAATGCGGCCTTGGATGGTTTTGAGGTGATCAGCGATGGACATCTATGGCAGAATAGTTTTTGGTTCCAGGCATTGAATACTGCAAAGGGCGCAAAAAGTTCCGGCTGGTCTGCTGCGTCACGGCTTGTCTTCCAGAAGCTGAGCCAGCACCTTCTCAGGTTGCCGACGGCTCCGCGCATAGGCCACCGCGGCCTGCATGCTGAGGGCGGTAACGCCCGGAATGGGGATGAAGCCGGCTACCTGGTACCAGCGGCTAAGTTTGAGGCGGTTGCGGGCCAGCAAGCGAGAGATCACCCATTCCACGATTTCATCTACCACCAAGGAGCCACCCAAGGAGCTCATCATCAGCGGGCTACCCACCCAAAAGATGAGGGCATCGAGTCCAGAAGAGAGCAGAATGAGCAGCAGCAGCCGTTGCCGGTAGCGCTTGAGGGTCCGCTGTTGCTCAGGAGAAAGGGGAGGATTCATAGGTAAAGGCTTACGCAAGGTTTTCGCTTTGGATGTAGGGGGGCAGGCAAGGTCACCGTCTGGGAGCGAAACATGGCGAAGGGTAGGTGAAAAAGCTTTCAGGCTGATGAAATTGGCTTTTTTGTGTCGCTTATCGGATTTCTCATTTTTACCGCAGATCTCGGACCCCGGTCGCAGATCCTCCGGTCAACCGGGGAGAGAAACCGGAAGGGCGCAGATCATGGATGGCGGTGAAACCGGTAGGTTTCGCAAATCTAGGATTCCCCGGTGTACCGGGGAGGACGCGGAGGACGTGCGACCTGCGGTCTCAAGTCGCTTGTCGCTCAGTCGCTCGTCGCCTTTTCACCACGGAGGGCACGGAGGAGTTTCACAGAGTTCACGGAGGGTTTTACCAAGCAGGGCGTAGAAGGGCACGGAGGTTCGACCTTGAGGTCTCAAGTCGCTCGTCGCTCAATCGCCAATCGCTCAGTCGCCAATCGCCAATCGCTCAGTCGCTAATCGCCAATCGCCAATCGCCAATCGCTCAGTCGCCAATCGCTCAGTCGCCAATCGCTCAATCGCCAATCGCTCAGTCGCCAATCGCTCTTAAAATTCCTCGGTTGTTAAAAGTCTTTCGGAAATCAATTTTTTATTTGATGTAATCCTTTGCAGCCTTGTGGTATCCTGTCCATTCTAATCCTTAACCGGCTTCAATGCTTCGTACTGATGATCTGGAAATAAGGAGACGCTAAAAAAAGCTTATGCAGGAGGGAAACGAGGCCCTGGGAGTCCGAAGAAGCGGGCCTATGGGCAGGGGGCGAGATGTAAGAATCGGGAAAGAATCTTAGCCATCATTCGTGGGGAAAGCCGGAAGTCAAAAATGACACCAGAGAGGGTGAAAACTATCAGTTAGCATCGTGACCTCCGTCATTTGTGGGTCCGGTTGTTGTAGCTAACTTTGTAACCTACCTACCTTTACCTATACATTGCGAATCTACTACCTATGTACCAAACCATGTATCTAGACGTCTCCCAGCGGGAATGGAAAGACTTACTAAGCGGACGTAGTACCACCCTCCTGCGGTTTACGCCGCAGCGTAGTTACCCCTACGGACAAGTGTATTCCGGAGACAAGCTTTTTCTGACCGCTCCCGGCCATGGACAACACGTCCGCGGCTCGGCCTTAGCCCACCGGGTGTACAACATCCAAGTGACCGACCCACAAGAAGTGCGGGCCCTGCTCCGCGAACATGCCAGCAAGCTCAACCTTACCGAAGGACAGTGGGCGAGGCTGCGCACCCAGACCTGCCTGATGCTGATTGAACTGACCTACGTTCAGACCAAAGAGCGCCGTCAAGCCGATCAGGAGCAGGTGCCGATTGCCAAAAGCTACCGCTTTCAACCAGGACAACCTCTTTCTTCAGGCAATTGATCCACCATGCCAGGTCGGGAAGTGATTGCGCCCTGGGTACTCATCTTAACAAAAAAATCGGGGCGCCACGGGCGCCCCGAACTCATTTTGGCAGGTATGTAAGCCGGATTCTGTTGCTGCCCGTGGCAGCCCTTCATCATTTATCTGGGACGCTCCTCACGAAACGCCTCGATCGGCCTACCCTCCGGCCTCGGGCGGGCCGCCCTCAAACGCCGGTGTATTTGGCCTTTCAGCTCCTGAGGTTTACCTGGCCTCCAGTGTCACCACCAGAGCCGGTGGGCTCTTACCCCACCCTTTCACCCATCACCTGTGCCCCGAAGGACCATCGGCTGGTTTGCTCTCTGTTGCACTTGCTGTCATCCGCCGTAGCAGATGCCTTCCTGTTAGGAAGCAAGATGCCCTATGCTGTCCGGACTTTCCTCCCGCCCGCTTGCGCGAACAGGCGATGAAGCTACCTGCCAATTTGAGAGATGAGAGATGAGAGGAGAGAAATGAGAGAAGAAAAATGGGAAGACCCTAAAGCGAGCCTAAAAAGTAAATCTCTCCGCTGGCTCGTCTATCTTACCTCTGATCCCACGGTGTTGGCAAGGAAAAAACGATGGTGGGCCAAAAAGCGGCCCCTGAAGCTTTATACGGCTCATTTAAAGCCAGGGATTCCTTACATCATCTTGGCTTAAGCCGTACAAATTAATATGTTTGTATCCTACCAACCAAACTAAAGGCTTCGCTTTAAATGAAACACGCCTAACTCCCCCAGGATGAAAAATTTCGGTCTTCTGCTAGCCACTCTGGCTCTTCTTTGCTTGTTGCCGCTTGCTGCCTACTCCGGCCCTGGCCCTGGCCCCGCCTTTGACCTGACCATGCAGGTCTACCCCAATCCCAATTCCTCCGGCAATTTTGTCCTGGAAATCCAGAACCTGCACCCGCAGGATGAGGTCTTTATCAAGGTGTTCAACCTCATTGGCACCGAAATCATCCGGCAGCACACCACCGCCTTCTCCGGCGACTTCCGCACCGCCATAAACCTTACCACCGCTCCCAAAGGCATCTACCTGCTCGAAGTAACCATCGGGGAGAAAAAGCAGACCCGGCGGTTATCCTATATTTGATGGTTGATTAGGGAAGGATGAAGGCATGCTCCACTCCCCTTTTTCACCACAGATCTCGGATGCCGGTGCAACCGGTAGGCCACAGATCATGGATTCCCCGGTTCACCGGTGGAGGACACAGAGAATGGAGTTCATCATTCAGGATTCCTTGTTCGATATTCGATATTTCCCCCAATCCCCAAATCCCCAAATCCCCCAATCCCCCTCCTACCTAACCGCCTCCATTCCCACTCCATAGCGATCAAACCGGATTGCTGGCAGGGGAATCCGCACCATGTTGACCACCTGAAAAAGGGTATGCAGCCAGCCGATGCGGGTCTGGATATTGGCGAGGTCGATATCGAGGCTGAGGTAGAGTTGCCGGTATTCCCGCTCCAGGTAGGCCCGGTCCGGGTCGTCGTAGCCGCCTTCCAGGCCATTGGCGCCATAGCCGATGGCGAGGTTGAGCCAGCGGGGGTAGTGGTCGCGGAATTTGCCTGCCGGCAAAAAAGAATGGACCCGCACGCTCAGCCAGTGGACCTGTCCATTGTAGTCCTTGACCGGCCACTGGGACCAGTGAGAGCCAAAAAGATCAGTGAAAGCGGTATCACCGGCATAGGAAGAGGGCAAATAGCTCATTTTCAGTTGCAAGCGCTCCTCATTCCAAAGCCCCTCATTCAGCACGGCCAAGCCAGCCCCCACGCTGTTGGCCCCGATGTCGGACCAGGAAAAGCCCCAGCTTTCACCAAAGCCATCGAAGACCTCAATGCTGCTGACGGCCAGCCAGCCGTAGAGCCCTCCCCGCCAGAGGGCCGTTTTTTTGTCCACTCCAGCCCATTTGTGCAGGTCGATGAACCCCCGGCTACAGTGATAGGTGCTCCACATGTGGCCTACCTTGTCCATTTGCTGCCACTGGTGCCAATCGTTGAAGAAATGGAAGCGCTCGAGGTCCTGCCCGGCATACCAGGCGGTGCCCAAATAGAGCATGGAGCCGGCATAGGTACCCGCCGAATGGGCAGTGAGGGCACGTAAACGGCGGGGATTGCGCTGGCTGTCAGGCTCCATCCACTGGTCCTGCACCCGAAAGCCATGCAACTGGCCGTAGTTGCGCTTGGGCACCTGGGCGGTTGTAGCCATGCTACCCAGGCAGAGCATCCAGCTGAGTAAAAGCGATAAGCGCGGTAGGTGCATGCTTAATCTTCAGCGTTTTCAACCACGATCTGGCCGGGTTTGCCTTCCGCGAGGGCCGTGGCCACGGGCAGGTAGAGCGTGCGGTAAGCACGGGAGCTAAACCAAAGTTCGCGCAGGCTGCTGAGGTCAGCTTCGCCTTTGACCTCCAACCCCACCGCTACTGAGCCAGGGAGATCACTGTGCTGGGTGCCGAGGTGAATGAGGGCATAGGGTTGCTCGGGCCCTGCCTTGATCCACAGCATGCCCTGATGCATGTCGGGGAAGCGAAAAGCATAAGCAGCATGCCTGCCGCCGGCTTCTCGCAAAGCCAGGGGAAAGCTACCCGCTGGCAAGCGGTTGCCACTAGCGGCTGCGGCTTCGTGGGTGTAGCAGACAAATTCGCCGTTGAGGTAGAGTCGTCCGAGGGTGTCGTGGGGGCCGTGGCTGTACCGC
>CAZIVQ010000318.1:0-5478 GCA_964542415.1 uncultured Bacteroidia bacterium
GTCTTGGAATCGAGGGCCCCGGTGGGTTCGTCGGCGAGAATGACTTTGGGGCGGGAGATGAGGGCGCGGGCAATGGCCACGCGCTGCTTTTGGCCGCCCGACAGCTCGTTGGGGAGGTGGTCGGCCCATTCGGTCAAGCCAACTTTTTCAAGGTATTCGAGCGCCAGTTGGTTGCGTTTGCGGCGGCTCACCTTCTGGTAGTAGAGCGGCAGGGCCACATTCTCCATCGCATTTTTGAAGGAGATGAGGTTGAAGGATTGAAAGACGAAGCCCAGAAAACGGTTGCGGTAGTTGGCGGCTTTGGTTTCCGACAGGTTCTTGATCAAGGTGCCGTCCAATTCGTAGCGCCCCTCGTCGTAGTTGTCCAGAATGCCCAGAATGTTGAGCAGGGTCGACTTACCCGAACCCGAAGAGCCCATGATCGAAAGCAGTTCTCCTTCGTCGATCTGTAGGTCAATGCCCTTGAGCACGTGCAGTCGGTTTTGCCCGATATAGTAGGACTTGTTGATGTTTTCCAGATGAATCATAGGCGCGCTGGGGAGCTAAAATCATGCTGCCGATACAGGCCTCGGCAATTACTTTTCAAACTTACGCGCCTCCCTCTGCTTCTGCTGGGTCATTCGCAGAAAATAAAGCCAGGTTGGCAGAAAAAAAGCCCGCCAGCCTTCTCAGAGAGAGAAAACTGGCGGGCAAAAAGACGGGTAGCAACCCTCAGGAAGCCGTTGTCTCTGGCTTTTGCTGGGCCGCGAGAACCTTGCGGATGCGGCGGTTATCTCCCCAAAATGCCATGGGCTCAAAGTCGCGATAGGGATAGAAACCGGGATTGAGGCGAATGGCCTGACCCCGCGCCTCAATGTGCTCTTCCACCAGCCGCTTGACCGAGATCGGCTCGCCCGCGCAGCAGTTGATGAGGCCGAGTTCCTCGTCCTGCAAGGCGGTGGCGGCCACGTATTCGCCCACGGTTTCCACCCGCAGGTAGTCGCGCAGTTGCTCGCCTCCGGACATGTTGAAGACCTCCTCGCCTTGGTCGAGGGCTTCATCGAGCTGCGAAAGCAGCGAGCGCGGGTGCTGTCCCGGGCCGTACATGAAAAAGAGCCGCGCCCAACGGAAGCGGAAGCCTGCTTGCTCGCTCAAGTAGCCGAGCATACGGCGCAGGGTGTCCTTCGCCACGCCGTAGGGCGTGCAAGGTGCGGGCTCGACCGACTCGTCCAGGCAGCCCTGCTGTAAGCCATATTCAAAGCAGCTGCCCACCCCCGTCACGTCTGCCAGGCCTTGCTCCACCAGGGCTTTCACAAACCCATAGCTGGTCATCAAGTGCGTTTCCAGGTGGGCGAGGTCCACCACGCGGTTGACCTGCGGCCAGGCCACGTGAATGAGCCTATCTGGCCGCCCGAAGTGCTCGTAAAGCCCCTCAGTGGGTTCGCCCAGACGGTAGGGCACGAAGCGCACCTGATCGAACCAAGGCTGGGCCTTGGCCTTCTCTTCGCTGGTCGATGAAGCGATGACCGTGGCCCCTTGCGCCAGCAAGGCGTTGACTACATGGCTGCCGATGAATCCGGTGGCACCGGTGACGAGGATGTTCATGGGAGAATATGGAATATGGACAATAGAATATGGACGATGGAATTATGGACGATGGAAATCGGCCTGGCCTCTTCAAGAACCCTTAAACCGCTTAAGTTTACCACGGAGGTCACGGAGGAATTTCACCAAGGACACGGAGGTTTTTCTACCCCCAAAACTCAAAACCCGGACTCTTCTGATTTTACCACGGAGGTCACAGAGGAATTTCACCAAGGACACGGAGGTTTTTCTACCCCCAAAACCCAAAACCCAAAACTCCGCGAACTTTGCGCCACCTTTGCGTTCTTGGCGTTAAAATAAAACAGCTGCACCCCCCCACCTACAACGGGATACCCAGAAAATCCGGGCTCAGATCCGGGTGGCTGCGGTCTTTGTCGGTGGCGACGGCTACCTCGACGGGCCATTCGATCTGTAAGAGCGGGTCGTCGAAGCGGATGCCTTTTTCTACCCCAGGGGCGTAGAAGGCCGAACTCATGTAGAGGGCTTCTGAATGGTCTTCCAGGGTCAGGAAGCCATGGCCGCAGCCTTCGGGTACGAGGAATTGGCGCAGGTTTTTCTCCGTCAGTTCCACCCCCACCCACTGCAAAAAGGTCGGCGAGCCCCGGCGCAGGTCGACGCACACATCAAAAATGGCCCCGCGCACACACTTGACCAGCTTGGCCTCGGCATGTGGCGGCATCTGATAGTGCAGCCCGCGAATGGTGCCCTTTTTCAGCGAAATGGAATGATTGGTCTGCACGAAGTCGCCCTCGAAGCCCGCTTCAGCCAATTCTCGCTGGCAGTACACCCGGCTAAACGTGCCCCGGTCGTCGCTAAATGGCGTAGCTTCTACGATCAGCGCGCCGGGTATGTTGGTTTCGATGAAGTTCATGGGAGGGAATTGGGGGAGTAGGGGGAATTGGGGGATTGGGGAATAGGGGAATAGGGGAATTGGTGGGATGAGGGGATAGAAAGCCTTGTCATGGGAGGAAAGAGCCCTGCGGCACAAATGCTGACCTCTCTTTCTCTCGCGCGGATTTGCCATCCGTGCGCGCGATTTCTGCCCCGCAGGGAGAACAGTCCAGCCCAGCCCTACCCCCTATGCCCTTACACCCTTACACCCCCTCCCCCCTCTCTCACACCCAGGCTTTTTGGGCCACGCGGGCGTCTTCGAGGAAAGCGAAAAGATCTTCCTGCGAACGGGGCAGGCCGGTCTCGACGTAGTGGCGGTACCAGTTGACCGTCATCTCGATGCTGCGCTCAATGCCCCAGGTAGGGGTCCAGCCCAGCTTCTGTTCGGCCTTGCTGATGTCGAGGTAGAGGAGCTTGGCCTCGTGAAATTTCTTGGCTTCTGCCTCATTGATCTCGTACTTCACCTGGTCCCAATGCTGCTCCATGCGGGCAATGATCTCGCCTACGGGCAGGTTGGCGTCGGGATAGGGGCCAAAGTTCCAGCCCTCGGCGAAGGTCGCTTCGCCTTCGAGCAATTTCTGCCCCAGCATGAGGTAACCCGACAGCGGGTCCAGCACATGTTGCCAGGGACGGGTAGCGCGGGGCGAGCGGATTTCGGTCACCGAGCCGTCGCGGGCGGCGCGGATGATGTCCGGGATCAGGCGGTCCTCGGACCAGTCGCCCCCGCCGATGACGTTGCCTGCCCGCACACTCGCCAGCAAGAGGCTGCCGTCCTGGAGGAAAGAGTTGCGGTAGGAACTCGTCAGAATTTCGGCGCAGGCCTTAGAGGAACTGTAAGGATCGTAGCCGCCGAAGCGGTCAGTCTCGCTATAGCCACGATCGACCTCCAGGTTTTCGTACACCTTGTCGGTGGTGATGTTCACGATGGCTTTGACGCTGCCGCAGTGACGGGCCACCTCCAGCACGTTGAGCGTGCCGATGACATTGGTCTCGTAGGTGAAAGAAGGGTCGCGGTAAGAAGCCCGCACCAGCGGCTGCGCCGCCATGTGGATCAGCAAGTCTGGCTTATGGGTAGCGAAGGCCTGCTGTAGCTTTTCCTTGTCGCGGATGTCGCCGTAGAGGCTGGTGATCTGAGGGCGGGTCACCAGGAAGTGCGAATCCGGGCCGTGGGTTTCCAGCGAATAGCCGACCACATTGGCCCCGAGGTGATTGAGCCATAGGGCCATCCAAGAGCCCTTGAAGCCAGTATGACCGGTGAGCATGACCGTGAGGCCGTCGTAGACCCCGTTGAAGAGCTTTTCTTTGATCAATTCCATGGGAGAAATGAGAAAATAGAGATGAGAGATGAGACGAAGCGACGAGCGATAAGAGACTGAGCGATTAGCGATTGAACGACAAGCGACAAAGAAACCCCCGGCGGGGAAAAACGCTGTACCCTCCCTGGTTCCTCCGGGATCCATGATCTGCGGTTAACCCACGCGCATTCACCCCAAAACAAAACCCGGCCCTCCGCCTGAGCGGATGAGAGAGCCGGGTCGTATATCAAACATCGAAATAAAACGCAGTATGGTAAGATTCGGCAGGAGAAAGCACCTGAAAAAGCCCATTTTCTCCCAAACCTTAGGTAGAGACTTTGAGACAGCTAGATCGCTAGACTTTGGGGCGGAAAAATCAGCTGCTCGAAGAGGTCTTGAGGTTTTGATTGAGGCGCTCGCGCATGCGCTCCTTGGGCGTCTTGATGTGGAGGGCGCGCAGGATGCCACCGGCGATCTTGCGGGGCAGGCGTCTGAAGTACCAATTGTAAAGGATGCCGAGGCCACAGGAAAGAGCCAGGCGCTTGCGGGCACCCTTGGGGAGGGTTTGGTAGACCTGCAAGCGGTTGACGATCTCGTTTTGGGTGTCGAGGGCCATGCGGACGTAAGGAATTCTTCCCCACCAGCCCGGCAGGCCCATTTTTTTGGCGTAGTTGATAAAGTTGGCGGAGGTACCCCCGAGCCACTTTTCGTAGCCGATAAAATCAAACTGCTTAATCTTGCCTGCAAAGGCCAGGGCCGCCACGTGGTGCCAGTCCATGCCCATGATGTCTTTTTGCGGAATCTGCTGGGCAATCTCGGTACGCATCAGGCCATAGACCATGGCTCCGTCGATGATGTTCCAGTAATAGTTGCGGGTACGCTGCTTGGGGGTATTGCCTTCAAGCGAAAGGCCTTTTTCCTGTCGGATCAGCCGATTATTTTGCCAGTAGTTGATGCTGCCACTAGCGAGAGAATAATCAGGATTAACTTCCAGAAAATCAACGTATTGCTGTAGCACCCCCTCACTCACTTCGTCGTCGTCGGCTAGCCACATGAAGTACTTACCCCGGGCATGTTGCAACACAAAGTCCCAGTTGGGCCAGATGCCGATGCCCGCCTTTTGGCGGTAGTAGCGGAGGTTCGGGTAGCGGCTCTCCAGGTCACGGCAGACCCGCTCGGTGAGGTCATTGTCAGTGGAAGCATTGTCAGAAATAACGACCTCAATGGACTCGAAGCCCTGCGCGAAGATAGAACCGACAGCTTTGTAGAGATCTTCACCGAAGTTGTAAGTAGGAATGCCGACAGTGACCAGGGGGGAATGGTAGGAATGGTCCGGTTAGTTCATGTTTAATAAAAAACGTGCTACAATCCGAAGAAAAGAGTGAATGTAGAAAAAATAAAAGACGACAATAAAACCCTTTTTCCCGAATGGCTAACATTTAGCTTTGAACGGTCATATTAGGCTGAGTGATGCCTGAGGGGCTCAATCATGGGTTTTGACGCACCAACCAGGGGTTCATGCATAGTCCTCTACAAAATAAGTGCAAATTTCCCGCCAGCTTTCCTTGCAACCAAAAAGCCCCGGAACCTGAGGCCCCGGAGCGGTCGGTGCGGATGAGTTTGCAGGGTAGAAGCAACGTTTCTGAGAAAAAGGGAAATGGGATATTGGATACGGAGACTAAGCCCACCAAATCTCACTACCCACTAC
>CAZIVQ010000319.1:0-4054 GCA_964542415.1 uncultured Bacteroidia bacterium
GGTGATGCGTTTCATGTTATTCTCCCGTTTATGAGCATCGAAATCATCATTTGGGCGGCAATCTTTTGGATTCTTTGTATCATTGCTGACCGCCTTGCTGAGTAGGCTCCTTCGGTCTACCCATCTGTAGGGTTCCAACTCTACCTAGCGCCCCCCCTAGCGGCGCCATTCGGCCTGTGTATCTACCAAGCAATCTCAGAAATTCTGCGGACACACGAGGAGAGCTAGCCGCTACAACCGGCCAAAAAGCAGGATTAACAAGTTGGGCCATTGCCACATTTCCCGCAAGTGCAGGGCCAGTCCCGGCAAGACCACGGGGGACAAAAGATCTCATCGAATGTCCCGCCACAGCCCCCATGACATCCTGCCCGCCCTGGTTAGAGAGCATGCCCACTAACTCCCTTCTGAGTTCGTAGTTGTCCTTCATGGACGCCATAAGGCGCTTTAGGGTTTGATCCGATACAACGCGTCCGCTCATCCCCTGCTTTCGCATCATCAGGTTGCTCTCAATGTCCTTAATAAGCTGAGTCGCCTTAGCATAGTCTTTTGTCATTTTGCCATACTCTGGCACTTGCTTGTTAATGGTGTCTTTGACAGCATTTCTTAAAGACGTGACAAACCCTCGGGCTTGGGAAGAATCAGAGTAAAAATCATCTAATTGCCGCTTTAAAACATCCAAACCTTTCACGGTAAAATCTTCTGGCTCTGACCCCCATTTACCCACCTTCTCTATGATCTCCTCAAGATCCTTGATTCCCTTCTTTCCCATTGCAACGCGGGTTGCATCAATTTGAATCTCGCCCTCCGGGCCTCGACCATATTTTACATTATATTGCTTCATTAAATCTTTTAATTTATTGCCAATAGGGGCTATGTCTATTTTTTTGGTAGCAATTCCTTCTCCAGGTTTAGCGGGAAGATTCCGTCCTCCTGCTGTTGGTAATCGTGCGGGTCCTCCACGCATGATTTCGTCAAGCTGAGATTGATAGCGAACCGCCCGAGCATCTTTAATTCTAGAGAGGGCGTCTTTGGCAATTTTAACCACTTCTTCCCCGTCAAGTTCTCCACGAAGCGCCTTATCAAACGCGGTCTTGTTTTTTAGGGGATTCCCCCAAGGCCCAACCCTTGCACCACTCTTGTACGCCTCTTTTGCTGCCCCTGAACCTGTTCCGGTGAGCTTCCCTATTACCTGTGCGCCCAGCCTTCCTGCGGGTTTCACTAGGGCTGGGAAAACTTTTCCTGCCAAAACTTGACCGCCCATTTCCATGGTTGCCCCACGAGCCACATCTTCGCTGCTTTGCCTTAATTCGCCGGGGATGCTTGCAATCTGCTCCTTTATAGGCGGCTGCGCCCTACCCGCCTCATCAAATAGAAGCTGGTTCACCCTTCTAGCCATGCCGTACCCGAGCCCTGCTCCCGCAACTGTCCCCACAGGGCCGGCTAGTGACCCCCCAGCCCCACCAAGACCAAGACCAAGGCCCTCAATGGTGGGCCTAAGAATCCGTTCAGCCGTGGGGACTCTCTGGGTCGCAGGCTCAACTTTTATTTCTTCGCCTGCCCTAACCTTTGCGGTAGGCTGGAAATCTGGGGCCGGTTTCGCTGCCACAGGCTCCGACACAGGGCCCACTTTTTTTACTGGGGTAAACGTAGGGGGCATTACTGAACGTCCTCCCAAAGATGGTTTCCTTTGTCGTCTTTACCCGCATATCTTTTACGGGTTCCATCTGCACCTTCGTATATTTCACCTACATCAAACTCTTCATTTTTGATCTTTTTTTCTTCTAAATCATAGTCAATCAACACATTAGACGGTTCGACCCCAAGTTCATCGGAAAGCCTAGTGTATTCATCTATAAGCTTCTGGTGTCCTTCCTTCTGTCCTTCATAAAGTCTCTCTGCTCTATTTACAAAATCATTTCGCATCGCATCTGAAAGCTTTTCACCGCTCTTCACTCTGTTAAACGCAGCCTTTACACGTTCACCAAATGCGCCTGTTTGGGCTGCAGTTGCATATTCGCTTTCTCGAACCACACTGCCTGGATCAAGGACCTTCATGTAATTAAAAATCATGGCGAGATCGCCAGCCGCGCTTGGGTTCTCTGCCGACTTTTGAATCCGCTGCCAAGCATCACGAACCTTCACATAAGGCTCAGACTGCTTAATGTACTCTTTCCTTAAAACAGTAGGCTCCGTTCTGTTTGGGGTTGTAGTCGCTATCTGCTTTCTTTTTAAGAAATCTAAATAATTTTCTTGATAAATTGGCGTTCCGCGAATCTCAGGCACATTTTTCCCGTATTGAATTGTTTCAAACTCGTTCAATTCAGAGGGGGTGCTTATTTCTTTTGCTGGCCCTTGCGCAATTATATTTCCAGCGGCATCAAACCGGGCCTGTCCCGGACTAAGAGTAAACTGCTCAGGCATCGCCTTCGCCATAGCCGCTTCCTGCGCCATGCTCTCCATTTCTAGCGCCCGCCGGGTCGGGCCGAAGACGGCATCGACAATCTTTCCCTCTCGGTCTTGCTCGAAGTCCTGCATCAAACCCTGGAGCTTCTGTATCCGGTCAGACTGCATGGTGTTGGGAGTGTCGTCGGACAGGATCTTCTCCATCTCCTTTCCAATGTTCTCCATCACCTGCTCTCGGTAGGCCGGGTAGTTCTGCTTGAGGTCCATGTAGGCGGTCTGGTTGTTCACGTTCGGGTCTTTGGCCAGTTTCTCCATGTGATCCGTGACGGGCTTCATCACGTTGTCGAGTTCAATGCCCTTCTGCTTAAAGATGCCCCGGAGACTGTAAACCTTTGAAAGCCCGAATTTTTGCTGGTGGGGAGGAGTTTGGCGTTCAGTCTGAGCCTGACCGGCCTCCGTGAGCTCGTTCCGCCTTGCGGCCTGCTGGACGCCCTGCTCCTGAATCTCCAGCCCACGCATACCGCGCTCATGCTGCTGATCGGAAACCCGGCCCCGCTGCTCAAGTTCCTGAGCGGCCAGCTTGTTCTGCTGGGCGGACTGCTTCCCGCGCTGGTAAATGTCCGCAAGTCCCCCTAACGTTTTTATTCCGGACACTACACCGCTTTGGGGCGGGGCTATGAAATAAGGATTCGCCATGGCTTAGACTCCAATCCGCTTGCCGAGCGCCCGGATGGTCCACAGGAACGCCCGGCTGATGGTTTTCGATCCCCTCCGCTCCCGGTGGGGCTTCACCCCAAGGACCCACTCCCCGTAATCGATCAGGTGATTGACGAGACACCCCTTGACGACCCGCCGGAACCACTCAAACCGCTCCTCCAAAGCCGACACAAAGGGCGCGAGTACGTAGTAGCCTGTCAGGCTGTAGGCGTCCATCAGGGTGTCCCTGAAGGCCCTTGTGACGTCTACCTCGTAAGACTCTCGCCCTTCGCACGCCGAGACGACCAGGCAGCCGCCCGTGACCTTGCTGAACATGCTTCCGACCCCTTTGGCGATGTCGCTTCCCCACTCACTTATAGCGCCAACCGCCAACCCGGCCCCCACGGTCGCCAACTGCATGGTCTGCTGCTTCTCGGCGGCTTCCCGTGCCTGAGCGGCGGCGTCCATCTGAGCCCGCATCTGCTTTCGCTGAAGGGCCATGCTCTCTTCCGCTTGTCGGCGCATCTCGGCCAACCGCTCCCGCTCAAGGTCGGCCTGGGTCTGGTTCTGCTCGGCCTGTATGTCAAGCCGACGCTCGCCTAAACCCTCTTCGATGTCCAGCCCCCGGTCCTGCTGCTGCATCTGCTTTTGAGCCGCCAGCCGCTGACCCGCCGTGGTGGCAAGGGCCTCGTAAGGAGCCGCAACCTCCGCTTGAGTCTGGGGTCTCCCCGACAACCGGGACTTCCGCCGGTTGATGTCGCTTTGCCGCTGGACCGACTGCCGGACTGCGCTCATGAAATCAGCCATTGCGTTTTCTCCCAATCCACCCGATCAGTCGCAGGAACCCGAGGCTCACGGCCTCGCTCCCCCTCCGCTCCCGCGCGGGCTTGAGGTCCATGATGTACTCCCCGTAGTCGATAAGCCGGTCCACCAAAAGATGTTTGACTGCTCTGCG
>CAZIVQ010000319.1:4154-5466 GCA_964542415.1 uncultured Bacteroidia bacterium
GGCTTCGTGTTGGCCTCCTGCGCCTTCTGCTTGAGCCTCGCCAATTTGGAAATGCTCTTCTCCTTCACGATGTCCGAGAATCCACCCTCCAGCTTGCCGAGAGGTCGGCTTCTAAGTCGGGTCTGCCTGCGTGCAATGTCCGAGAAACTTGCCATCAGTCACTTCTCCATCGGTCGTGAGTGTCAAATATTGTAATAAACCCGGAGAGTTCCATCCCATCGTCCACATGGGTGGTGCTAGCCGAAAACTTCAGGGCATGTTGGAGGTACGGCCCCAGCGTAACAGTTTGGCTGTTCCGGCCGTCCGCGTCGGCCATGTCAATGTCATCGAACAGCGATTGTCCCGCTCCCCCAGCTACCGACAGGGTGTTGTCCCCGTAGTGGTCAACCTGGATCTCTTCCCCCGCCAAAGCACTCATTTTGGGTTCGAACAGTAACCGGAAGCGCCTTAAGGTCGTGAAGTTCTGCATGGAATTTTGGCCGTCGAGCAAAAGATTCTTCGTCTTGACGTACTGCTCGATAGGAGCCGCGTCCCAGGTCCGGCCGTACTCCGTGCGGTACATATTCCCGTCGTCCGCCGCGCCGTAGACGTAAATTCGTCCCTCGGTGTCCCGTACTTGAAATGCAGTCTGGAGCCCCAAATCGTCACCCGCTGAGTCGGACCGCTGAATTTTGGTCCATTGCTTGTATTTCAGCGAATACTCCAACTCCACGTTGTGGGTCGTCTGGGCGTTGTCCCAATCCACACCCCATTCGTTCGACTCCTCGTCATGCCATACATCGTTCCCGCCCCACTCGTCGTCCGGATACTCCCCGGAGGTGATAAGGGCCTTGTACGCCTCGATGCTGGGGTCGTACCACCCCACGGTGTCGCTGATCTCGGTCGCGTTGATCTGCCGGTCGTCGTTCTCGTCAAAGTAACAAGCAATGTCTTCGCTGATGGTCTGTAAAGTGGCCCCATCGCACATGACAAACCCATGGGAAGCCTGCCAAATCGCCACGTTACGCTTGACGTTCTGCGCAACGTCCGCAATCTCACAAACCGCAAACGACGCGGGAGCCACGTTCCCGACATTGACCGACATCTGCTGCTTTTCCCAATTCTCCGGACCGTCCCCGTAAAGCCTGTAGGTCTCCGAAGCCTTCGTGACGATCAACTGCTCAAAACCCGTGGAAAGAAACACATTGTAGATCACGCCCGCGCCGGTGATCTTCTCCCGGCTGCCGAAGTAGAGGTTTCCCGAGTCACCCCCGTTGAAGACGTCCGGAGCCTCGAACGCTGAATATGTTCCTTTATTGGGCTCCCGCTCGTG
>CAZIVQ010000320.1:0-5446 GCA_964542415.1 uncultured Bacteroidia bacterium
TCACCCGCGCGGGTGACGGCGACACCTTACGCTTGCAGGTGCAGGATCCCGCCGCCCCTTACCTCGACAGCCTGCGGGCGCAGCTCAACTCCGGCCTCTACGCTTGCTACCTGCGACAGCGGGAGAATTTTGGCCGCTCGCCTGCCTTCTACGTCGAGAGCGGCGACTACCTCTTCCGCCGGGGGGAACCTGACCTGGCCACCCGGGTGCTGTCTAACCTGGCCGAGCTGGACCCGCAGCAGGTGGAATGGCTGCGTTTGCTGGCCTATCGCCTCCAGCATTGGGGAGCGGACTCCCTGGCCCTGCAAGTGCTCGGGCGCGTGGAAGGGCTGCGCCCGGAGGAGCCCCAAAGTTTGCGGGATCTGGCCCGGGCCTATGCCCGGCTGGAGGCCTGGCAGGCGGCGGTAGACCACTACTGGGCCCTCATCCGGCAGCCCTGGCCCGATCGCTTTCCCGGCATTGGGCTGCTGGCTGCCCACGAGCTCAATGCCCTGCTGGGCCGCTGCCCGGTACGGCCAGACCTCTCGGCCATTGATCCCCGGCTGCTGGCTCCCATGCCGCTAGACCTGCGGGTCGTGCTCCAGTGGGATAGCGATGCCGTGGACCTCGACCTGTGGGTGACCGACCCCCGGGGAGAAAAATGCTATTACCAACACCCGCGCACGGCGGCAGGAGGCTGGTTGCCTGCCGATGTGCAGGCGGGGTACGGTCCCGAGGAGTTCATCCTCAAGCAGGCTGCTCCGGGCACCTACCGGATAGCGGTCAACTACTACGCCAACCGGCGGCCGCTGCTCACCGGCCCGGCTACCTTGCGGGTAGAGGTGATCCGGGACTATGGATTGCCCAGCGAAGGGCGGGAAGCAACCATGCTACGCCTGGGGCCGGAAGACGGGGTGATCGAAGTGGGCGTTTGGGAGCGGTGAGAAAGGAGAAGAAAAGATGGCGATAGCGAAACTACCGAGACAGTATCAAATGATACCTTTTTTCGGAAGGGAGAATGATATTTATCATTTCGGATTCTTTCGAAAATCGCTAATTTTAATAGTGAAATGTTCAAGGGGTGTTGAGCTTATCGGTTCGCAGTCCCTGGGTCTTCATCTTCCCTGCCCTTTTCGCCAGGCAAGTGGTGGGATCGGCAAGGAAAACCTCAGGGCCGCTTTGAGCATGAGCTACGCCACCTCAGGGTGGCAAGGCGTGGACCCAGGTTAAGCTCTTCCGTGCTTTCCGGTCCCGACATGAAGGGAAATGAGGCCCTTCCAGCCAAGGAATGCCAGCCAGCATTTCCTGCTTCTGACATCACCAAGGGTGTTTTCTTACTTTTGCTACTTCGGCTATCAGCGATGAACCAACGCTTGCATGTAGTTCGCTCCGCTGCCAGCTGAGACCAACCCTACCTACCTATGCAAACTCCACGTTTTTTCTCCCGAAACCTCTCTCCCCAGCAGCCTGCACCCGCCACTGCCCAAGAAGCTGACCGCAGCCACGAGCCCGAAGCTTCGCGCGAAGCGAATACCCCACGGGCTACCCAAGCCCCGGTGAGCACTGGGAACCTCCAGGAGACCATCAACACCTACCTCGAAGAGGACTTTATGCGAGTGGAGCAAGATGGGGTCTCCCACCCCAACCGGGTACAGGGGCTGATCCGGCTGGCCTATGCCTATCACCGTGACTACCAAGCTTCGGCTTGTATGCAGATCCTCAGGCAGGTAGAGCAAGTGTATCTTGAGGTAGAGGCCGAATTGGCCCCAGATATCATTGCCCTCTACCAACAGATGAAGCGGCTGACCCGCACCCGTCCTCCTAAGGCTAAGCATGCTTTGGAGAATGAGGCAGAAGTCCAAGTAGCCAAACTCGAACAGCAGGCTTACCTGCTGGAGAAGGCCGAAGAGCTGTACCTCGCCCACGAGATGTACCTCCGGGCCCTGCAACAGGCTCGCCAAGCCACCCATGACACCCACCCCCGGGTGCAAGGCCTGTTGCATAAGTTCGCTGATTTCTGTTATCGCTATGGCCTGTATGACGAGGCCGCTGATTATTTTCAGCAAGAATCTGAGCTGCTGAAGCGCTGGGAAGCTGAAGCGCAGGGAATAAGCCTACTGGGCCAATCGCTGGATCAGCTCGGGGCCGCCATGGAAAAACTTAACCGCTGGGAAGAGGCCACTTCGACCTACCTCACGGCCTTTGACCTGCGGCAGCGCCACTTAGGCGATACGCATCCCGACACCCTGCGCACCAAGGAGGTGCTGGCCAATTTTTACTGCCGTCAGTACGACTGGGAAGCCGCCCAAGCTGCCTATTCTTGGCTCTATGAGCGGGTAAAAGCCCTGCACTCCGCCTCCCACCCGGAAGCAAAGCGCCTGGCCGCCAAAGTCCGGCAGTTGACTCAAAGTAATTGAGGTTGTTTTTTGCGACAGAGAACGGGGAGCCTGGAAACGGGCTCCCCATTTTTTATCCGGCAGAAAGCAGGGGTTGAAAGAGGGTAAACACACTTTTAGTCATACTAATTGTTAATTTGCCCCAACCTGTTTTCCTCCAACCTTCCTCTGCATGCATCTACCTTTACCTTTCTCTCGCCCTTTGTTGGGGCTGGTTTTGCTTAGTTGGTTTCCATGGGTCCTGCCTGCGCAGACCCTTTCGGTACCCGGCACGATCAATGGCAGTTTCCAGACCGATGTGCAGTACCTCTTCCCCGATTCGCTGATCGGAGCCGAAGAGGTCCCGGAAAAAATTCTCTCCAACACCTACCTGCAACTCACCTACCGCCAAGGGAATTTCAGCGCGGGCCTGCGCTATGAGGCCTTCCTCAACCCGCTGCTTGGCTACGACGAGCGCTACGAAGGCCAGGGCATCGCGAACCGCTTTGCCTCCTACCAGACCGAAAAGCTCGAACTGACCGTGGGCAACTTCTACGATCAGTTTGGCAATGGCATCGTGCTGCGGGCCTACCAAGAGTGGGCCCTGGGCATCGACAACTCCATCGACGGGGTGCGGGTGCGCTTCCGGCCCACCCGGGGACTCACCCTCAAGGGCGTGCTCGGTAAGCAGCGCAATTTCTTCGGCCGCGCCCGCGGCATCGTGCGGGGGGCAGACATGGAGCTTTCCCTCAATGAGCTGGTGGAGAAATGGCAGGAGAAAAAGCTCCGCCTCACCCTCGGCGGCAGCGCCGTGAGCAAGTTTGAACCCGATGACAACGTCACCCTTATTTTGCCAGAGAACGTCTCGTCCTTCGCCGGGCGAATGCAGCTGAACTACGGGGCATTCTCCCTGAATGGCGAATATGCCTACAAGATCAACGACCCCTTTCAGCTCAACAACTACGTCTACAACCCCGGCCAAGCCCTCTACCTCAACGCCAACTACAGCGTCAAGGGCCTGGGCATTACCCTCAGCGCCAAGCGCATCGACAACTTTGACTTCCGCTCCCAGCGAGAAGTGACCTTGCAGGAGGCTACGCTCAGCTTTTTGCCCCCGACCACCCGCATCCACACCTACCGCCTGCCCACCCTTTACCCTTACGCCACCCAGTTCAACGGGGAGGTGGGCTTCCAGGCCAATGTGTTCTACACCCTTCCCCGCAACACCAAGCTCGGCGGCAAATACGGCACCACCATTCAGCTCAACTATTCGCGCATCCACGCCCCGGACACCAACTTCGTCGACTCCGAGTTTCGCTACGAAACCACCTTCCTCGGTGACGTGGACGACCTCTACTTCCAGGATTTCAACGTGGAAATCAACCGGCGGTGGAATAAGCGGCTGCGCACCATTCTCACCTACATCTACCTCAACTACAACAAGGACATCATCGAATTTGGCGCGCCTAATGCGGGTTTTGGTACGGTCAACGTACACGTCGGCGTGCTGGAGGCGCAGTACAAGCTTTCCAAAAAAGTATCGGTCCGCACCGAGTTGCAGTACATGGGCACCCAGCAGGACCTGGGTAGCTGGGTGATGGGCCTGGTGGAGCTGTCGATTTCGCCCCACTGGTACTTCACCCTCTTCGACGAGTACAACTACGGCAACCCCGACCCCGAGCGGCGGGTCCATTACTACAACCTCTCCGCCGGCTACGTCTTCGAGACGCACCGCATCTCCCTCGGCTACGCCCGCCAACGCCGCGGCCTGCTCTGCGTAGGCGGCATCTGCCGGGAAGTCCCCGCTTCGAATGGATTGAGCTTGGCGATTACGAGTTCGTTTTAGGGGGGGGATTTTCGGGTTTTTTAACGCGGAGGGCGCTAAGGTAGCGCAGAGGTCGCGGAGGGGGTACGGTTTTATCCATGGTCCCTTGCCCTTCTCCCAGCGCTAAGCTGCGATAAGGGCGGGCTAAAGCTCCCTTTCCCGGCGCTAATCTGTGATTAGTGCCGAGAAAAGCTGGAATTTGTAATTCCGCGCAAAACGTATGAGGGGAATGGGAATTTCAAATTCCTGATCTAGGGCGCGCCAATTACAAATTGGCGCGGGGGTGAGAGAAAGGGCGCGGGGGTAAGAGAAATGGGGCGGGGAGAAGAAAGGGCGCGGGGAGTAAGAAAGAGAAGAGAGCCGCCCGTTTGCGGGTGTTTTTTGCCCCAAGCCGCAAATACTCGTATCTTTACCCCAAGCTAATCAAACCCGCATGAAATCATCCTCATTATTCCGCCTTTCGTTTTTGAGCCTGGCTGTGCTGGCGCTGGCCGCTTGCGACATCGTCGATGGCCCTTACCTGGAAGGGGGGGCGCGATTGCCTGCTGATCAGGCCTGTGTCGAACTGACGGCGCAAAATGATCCCTTTACCTCCGGACAGGCCCCGGCCCGGGTGGTGCTGCTGGAGGAAATGACCGGCCACAAGTGCGGCAACTGCCCGCTGGCTTCGGAGGAGGCGTATGAGCTCTACACCCAGGAGTATCCCGGGCAGTTGGCTTTTGTGTCCATCCACGCGGGGCCCTTGGCGCGCTTCAACCCGGGGGCGGACAAGTTTGGCACCAACTTCACCACCGAGGCGGGGGACGATTTTTTCGCTACGCTCAACAATGCCAAGGCCGTGCCCTTCGGCATGATCGACCGCAAGTACTTCTCCACCGCACATGGCACCTGGGCCGGCCGCGTGGAAAGTGAGCTGGCCCAGCCCGCGGCGGTGGCCTTGCACGTGACCAATTGCTATGAGGCCGACAGCCTTACCCTCACCACCGTCGTCGACGTGGAATACCTACTCGACGCTACGGACAAGGAATACCTGTCGGTCTTTCTGGTGGAAGATAACATCATCGACTGGCAAAAGCACTACACCGACCCGACCGGGCCGGACCTGGAAAATTATGTCCACCACAACGTGCTCCGCACGGCTGTCAATGGTACCTGGGGTCAGCCCCTGGCCTTGGGGCAGGTCAAAGCTAACGACCGCTTTACCCAAGCCTATACCCTTCAGCTCGACAGCGCCTACGCGGCAGAAAATTGCAAGATCGTGGCCTTT
>CAZIVQ010000321.1:0-5439 GCA_964542415.1 uncultured Bacteroidia bacterium
CGCTGGACATCGTCAACCAGTTACTGCCGGATCGGCGTCGGTTGATACGTTCAGTGTGACTCCTGCATAGACACAATGCAGGTGCTCCCGAAGTTGTCATAGTTACTCGAACCTAAGCCTTAACAAACGCTATCGGCGGTTTACCAACGAGTCAATGCGGCGACCCACCACCAACCAGCCTAGCAGCGGCTGTCCCAGCGTGCCATAGGCAGACACCTGGTTCATCTCATTCTGAGCGATGGGCGGCAATCCCGGCGGACGGTCCATAGCACCAAAGACTGGACAGCGTCCACAACAGTCACAGCAACAGCACCATCGTGCCGGAACCGACACTGAGTGCCAGTTTGCGCAGCCAGAGTTTCATGCCAGGAGCATTTCGTTGGTCAGGCATGTTTGCCGAGAGTAGGGCGTTGACAGAGGCCAGCCATACACTGGCCGGTCAGGTCTGAGCGGGACGGGAAGGTTTGCTGGCTGTTGGTTGGTGGTGTTTGTGATTTGCATTGTGCTGGTGCGGGTGGGTGTATTGGTGTGCTGGGGCCCCTACCATGATTGGCTAGGTAGTCCCGAGTTTGCCATTGACTTTCGAGCCATTCAGCCGGTCATAAACCTGACTAGCCAGCCATTGAGAAACCACATCCTGCAGTTCCGGCTTACTCATGTAGTCGGTAAACAACTCCTCGTTGAGTTCCATCCGTTCGATAAACAGCGATTCCAGCACTTGACGGAAGACCAGTTGGAACTTGTCGAGGGAGTTCACTTCGGCGGCTTTGCGCAATGATTCATTCTGGCTGGCGGCCTCGGCGATCTGATCGAAGAAAAGTTGATCTGCCTCCTTCAATTCGCCGCCGAAGCGTTCGTTGATCATATCGATCAGCCTTGATAAGGGCAAATCTTCATCCCTCACCATGCCAGAGCCCACTTCGCGCGGCCCATCAAGCGGCATGGCAGCGCCACCGCCCAAGTTGATCGAGCCTTCGCTGATCTTTTGCAGCCGATAATAGTCAAGCTCCACCTCTTCATCAAACTGGTAGCCAGGGGCAGTCTTGCGTTTTGGCAATTTCAATGCCAGGTAACGCAGATAGGTGAAGAGCTTTTCCAGATCGCTGTCCTGATAAAGAATGACCTGACTTAAAAAACTGTAGAGGTTGCGAAAAGCCTGGGTTTTACCACGCCACAGTTCGGCCTCATCCTCTTGATCATTTTGCAGTCTGGAGAAGCGGGCTACCGCCTGATCAAGTACGGCGTTCATGTTCTTGTGGTCAGTCGGGCTCTGGCGACGCTTGGGGGCAAAAAAGATGCGGGAGAACGCGTCCACTTCGTCCTGCAAGTAAATGCCCGATGCGTCCAACTCAGCTTTCACCTCATACAGCCGATCCGGATCGACTTCCTCGCCCATGATTGACCCGTCGTAATACTGGCGAAATGCCTGATGTATATCATTAGGGTCATTGACGAAGTCGAGCACGAAGGTGTCGTCCTTCAGTGGATGGGTGCGGTTCAGCCGCGATAGGGTCTGCACCGCCTGAATTCCGGCCAACCGCTTGTCCACATACATAGTGTGCAACAACGGCTGGTCAAAACCGGTCTGAAATTTTTCCGCCACCAGCAGCACCCGATAATCAGGTTTGGCGAAGGTCTCGGGCAGATCCTTTTCCTTCAGGCCTTGATTCATCTGGACTTCGGTGTAGTTTATCTCGGCCAGCTTGTCGTCTTCCACAGTGCCGGAAAAGGCCACCAGGCTCTTGATGAGATAGCCCTTCTCTTTGATGTAGCGATCAAACTCCTGTTTGTAGCGCACCGCCTCCAGCCGTGAACCGGTGACCACCATCGCCTTGGCCCGCCCGCCGATCTTATGCCGTGTATGCTGCTGGAAGTGCTCGACCATCACCTCGGTTTTCTGGCCGATGTTATGCGGATGCAGGCGCATGAACCTGGCCAAGGCCCGGGCCGCTTTCTTGCGCGCGACGTTGGGATCATCCTCGGCCTTCTTGATCAGCTTGTAATAGGTCTTGTAGCTGACATAGCTCTTCAGCACATCCTTGATGAAGCCTTCCTCGATTGCCTGACGCATGGTGTAGCGGTGGAAGGGTTCGCCGTTGCGACCGAAAATCGCCAGGGTCTTGTGCTTGGGCGTGGCGGTGAAGGCGAAGAAACTCATGTTGGGCTGGCGACCGCGCTTGGCCATTGATCGAAACAGCCGCTCCAGCTCAGCTTCGTCTTCTTCCTGTGCCGCCTCGCTCGCTTTTTTGATCAATTCGGCTCCGCCCAGCACGCCTTTCAGCTCGGTGGCCGTCTCCCCCGACTGGGAGCTGTGCGCCTCGTCGATGATGAGCGCGTAGTCGCGCGTTGGCAGGTGGCTATTTCCAGAACCGCGCTGCTCCGCCATTTTCATCAACTGCCCTGACACGAAAGGAAATTTCTGCAGTGTAGTGATGATGATCGGCACACCCGATTCCAGCGCCTCGGCCAGTTGCTTTGAGTCCTCGTCAATCTTCTGCACCACACCCTGACGGTGGTCGAACTGGTAAATGGTGTTCTGCAACTGGCGGTCGAGCACCACCCGGTCGGTGATCACCACCACACTCTCGAAGATGCGCTCATCGCGTTCGTTATGCAGCGAGGAGAGCCGGTGGGCCAGCCAGCCGATACTGTTGCTCTTGCCACTGCCCGCCGAGTGCTCTACCAGATAGTTGTGACCGACACCTTCGTTGCGCGCCGCCGTTACCATCTGACGCACCGCTTGCAACTGGTGATAGCGCGGAAAAATCATCGTCTCCTTACGCACTTTTCTGCCTTCGTCGGAGACCTTCTCGTCGATCTCCAAATGGAGAAAGCGCGCCAGCAGATCCAGCAGACTGCCGCGCTGCAGCACCTCTTCCCACAAGTAGGCGGTCTTATAGTTGCGGCCCTGCTTGTCCGGGGGGTTGCCGGCAGCACCGCCCCAGCCCTGATTGAACGGTAGGAAATGGGTGCTGGTTCCGGCCAGACGGGTGGTCATGTGGACCTGTTCGGTATCCACGGCGAAATGCACCAGGGTGCGCTTGGTGAAGAGGAAAATCGGCGCACGCGGGTCGCGGTCGTGTCGATACTGGTGGATGGCGTTGGTCGCCGTCTGGCCTGAGAGCGGATTTTTCAGTTCCAGCGTTACCAGCGGAATGCCGTTGACGCTCAATACCACATCCAGCGATTTCTTGTTCTTGCCGCTGTAATAAAGCTGGCGAGTGATCCCCATACGATTGGCACGGTAGCGCGCCTCCAGCTCCGGATTGAGGCCATGGGCGGGACGGAAAAAGGCAATGCGAAGGGTCTTGCCGAAGCACTTGAAACCGTGCCGCAGCGTGGTCAGAGCGCCGTGCGTATCCAACCACTTGCACAGCGCATGCATTACCCGCTCGTCAGTCTCCGCGCCGTGCAATGCCTCCAGCTTCTCCCAGGTTTTTGCCTGGGTCTCGCGGATAAAGGTCAGCGCCTCGTCGGGGAAGATCGCCCGCTCGGTATCGAAAGTGCCAGATGCCAGCTTGCGGTAACCGTCATGCAGCAACACCGTCTCGATGGCGGTTTCAAAGGCGGTTTCTGAAGTTTGTTTCATCGCAGATATTCCCTTGCAATAGACCCAATGACAAAAGCGTATTCTGGAAGTTGGCCTTCAACAGGCTCCTCCATTGCCTGGGCGACTTCTTCGAAATCCTCTCGAGTCTGTACGACTTCTGGGTCTAACCAAACATTGATAGCTGATTTCCGCCAGCCCTTGAGGGTGTCGTGATCCAGCTGCAGCACAGTGATGCTCTGCACGGCGTCCTCGCTCAAGCCCGCTATACCGCCGTCCACTTCGCGAAATTTGAAGTATTCATCGCATGTTTCCTGAGTGGGAAGCAAAGGCAAATCGGAATCGTCCTTTTTCACTGCCCCGAAGTGCTCGCTTTCTGCACCACGGACCCCAACCGCAGCAATCATGTTTACATAGTTGAGGTCGTTGCAAAGATCTCTTCCTGGCTCACCACCAGACTCAATCAGCTCTTGTTTGCATTTCGCTCGGCATTTCAAATGCTCGATGTGATTTCCGAATGTTGCTTGACCAGATAGGCTTTTAAGCTTTGAAATTCTTTCGTCAACAGGAGCGCCTGTGTAACCACAAAGGCCGAATTGCTCTGCCGTCAGAATTCCGAGTAATTCTTCCTTGTCTCGAAAATCCTCATAAGTTACATTGACCGGTTCCGGATCAATGGCAAGTTGCCCGTCAATAAATGTCTGCAGACACTCAGGCGTCTTGGTTTTTACTATCCGTCTCATTTTCCTAGCCGCTCAATTCTTTCGATAGTTGAAACCAGCTTTTGTATCGACTCGGTATTGCCGACGCGTGTCCGAAGATCATCGGTTTTGGTTCTAGCGTTACTCAGATTTCGCCCTGAAATGAGCCGCGTGATTTCCTCAAGGTCTTTTTCAACATCCTCGTTCATCTCGTCGGCGCCCATCAGGACATTTAATATCCAGTTCGAGTCGGCACCGTAAGCCATGCCGGGTGTTTCGCTCACGACTCGACCGTCCTTGATGGAAAGTATCCTCACGCACCGGGCTTGAACCTCACCGATCACCTGAGGGGAATGGGTTGAGATAACGAATTGACAGCTTTTGAAAATTGCCGGTAACCGTTTAATCACATCCCGTTGCCATTTCGGGTGCAGGTGCAATTCGATCTCGTCGATCAACACCAGCGCTACGCCTTCGTCGATGGGGTTGTCGCTTTTGGGGTTGGCGATGGCTAGGCGCCGAGTCAAGTCGAACACAAGCGCCAGCAGGCCGCGTTCGCCGTCGGAAAGCTGGTGCAGGTAAAAGGGCTGGCCGCGCTTATCCACCACAAAGCCGAGGCGCGGGCTTTCCTGAATGCGCAGGTTGCTGAACTCCGGTACCAGTTCGCTGACGACAGATCGCAGGGCATCCAGCACCTTCAGGCGGCGCGGCTCGTTGGCTGCGCCCAGTTTTTCCTGGGTGCGAAACCAGTGCATGAACTCTCGCAGCTCGACTTCGCGGTCGTGCAGGGCGCGGCCGAATGCGATGGAGGGATCGAAGGGCTTGGCTTCCGGCAGGGTGCGGGGCTGGCCGGGTAGTTGGCGCTTGGGGGTGAAGTAGACCGCCAGCGGCGGATTGACGGTACTCTTGAGCTTGGCCAGCGCGGCCCGGGTCTCTTTCATGCCCGCTTCGAGGTCGCCGGTCAGAGTGCGGGCGCGCAGCGACTCGACAAAATCGGTGGCTTCTTCCGTGGTTTCGGCCTGCCGCAACAGCATGAAACGGTCGCCCTGTTCCTCGGCGGCGCGCAAGCGCTGCACCCCTGCGTTGATGGTCTGGCCGTCGATCTGCAAGCGGGCCGACACCTCCAGCGAACTCTTGTCGCCGTGGATATCGTCGTCGGTAAAATAGATGACCGTCGAACGCGACGGGGTG
>CAZIVQ010000322.1:0-5439 GCA_964542415.1 uncultured Bacteroidia bacterium
CGCAGGCTTAGCAACGGTCGCGGCATTGAGCAGACCATATTCGTAAGATAATTCATCTTCGGCACTTATTCCAAATCAAGGCTGGGAAATAGGGGAATAGGGAAATAGGGTGTAGGGTATAGGTCTATATTCTATCCTCTATATTCCATCCTCCATCCTCCATCCTCTACACCCCCACCCGCACCTGCGCCTCCAGCACTTGTTGATAGTGGGCCTCGTATTTGGGTACGATGGCATTGAGGGTGAAGTTCATGGCGTGTTCTTGGGCGGCTTTAGAAAATTGCTGCCAGCGGGCCTCGTCTTTGAGCAGGCTCAGGGCCGCCTCGGACATGCGGTCCACATCACCCACTGGCGCGGTGAAGCCATTTACCCCGTCTACCACCAATTCTGGCAACCCGCCGGCATCGCTCGCGATCACCGGTACGCCACAGGCCATGGCCTCCAGGGCCGAAAGCCCGAAGCTTTCCGTTTCCGAAGGCAAGAAAAACAGGTCCCCGATGGAGTAGATTTCCTCCACCGAATTCTGGCTCCCGAGAAAATAAATGTCGTCGCAGAGGCTTAGCTCCCGGCAGAGCTCCTCGGCATTGGGGCGCTCGGGCCCGTCGCCCACCATCAGCAGGCGGGCGGGCATCTCCTTGCGGATGCGCGCAAAGGTCAGCAGCACATCTTGCACCCGCTTGACCTTGCGGAAGTTGGAGGTGTGGAGGAGAATTTTCTCCCCATTGGCGGTGACCATCTTGCGAAAGTGGTCCTTGTCCTGCCGCTTGAATCGCTCGGTATCCACAAAGTTGTAGATGACCTCAATGTCTTTTTCTACGTCGAAATTGGCCAGGGTCGCCTGCTTCAGAAATTCCGAAACGGCGGTTACGCCATCGCTTTCATTGATGGAAAAGCGCACCACCGGCTCGTAAGCCTGGTTTTTTCCTACCAAGGTAATGTCAGTTCCGTGCAGGGTGGTCACCACAGGCACGTTCAGGCCGTTGCTGCGCAAGATCTGCTTGGCCAGGTAAGCGACCGAAGCGTGGGGCACTGCGTAGTGAACATGAAACAGGTCCAGGTCGTGGTAGCGAGCCACATCGACCATGGTACTGGCCAAGGCCGATTCGTAGGGGATAAAATCGAAGAGCGGGTAGTCCTTGGTGCGAACTTCGTGGTAGAAAATATTCTCCGAAAAGAGATCCAGGCGGATGGGCCGGTTGTAGGTAATGACGTGGATTTTATGCCCACGCTGGGCCAGGGCCTTGCCTAATTCGGTGGCGACGACGCCGCTACCGCCATAAGTCGGGTAGCAAACAATGCCAATATTCATAATGAAAAGGGGATGCGAGGATGGATGGCGAAACAATGATTGCCTATTTCAACGGTCCAGTTTACAAATGGTTTACAACCATGCTTTTGGCCCCGCAAAGCTACGCATTTAAAACCCAATGCGGGAACCGACGCGATACCCCGGTCCCCGCGAAGGATTCCACATGGGGGTAGCCATTTCTTCTTTTACCCAAAAATCAAGTAGGTAAGAATCACAAGCACCCCTACCGAGACCAGCAGGATGTAGTTGGAGACAAGGCCGGTCTGCAAGCGCTTGAAAACGTCGCCAATGTTGGTTACCACGCTCGCGGTGCCATTGACCACGCCGTCGACGATGTTGTTGTCGAACCAGAGGACGAGGTTAGTACCCGCCCAGACAAAGGGCCGGATGAAGACGGTGTTGTAGATTTCGTCGATGTAAAATTTGCCGTGCATGGCCTGGTAGAGGCCACCGAAGAAGTTGGCTACTTTGGTGTCGCCGGCCAGGTCGTGCTTTTTGTAGAAGTTATAAGCAAAATAGACCATGACCACGGCCACCAGGGCCGAGAGGGCAATGAGTAGGTACTCCATGCTCACATGGTGGTGCATGGCTTCGACCATAGAAGCGCGGTTGGTAATGAGTCCTGCGGTTCCTATCCCCCCCTCATTGGCCAGCCAAAGGTCATTGAAGACATGCGGGACGTGCAGCGGATGGCCCAAGGCCGCCGGGATGCCGAGAAAGCCCCCGACGATGGCCAGCCCGGCCAAGATCCAGAGCGGCACGGTCATGACCGGTGGGTTCTCATGCGGATGCTTCTCCTGGGGAAAACGCTCCTTGCCGTTGAAGGTCAGGTAAGTGACCCGGGTCATGTAGAAAGCGGTGAGGGCGGCGGTGAAGATACCCACGCCCCAGATAAAGAAATAGAGCGGTTGCTCGTAGCCGTTGAAGAAGACGCTGGCCAGGATTTCATCTTTGGAGAAAAAGCCCGAGAAAAGCGGAATGCCCGCGATGGCCAGGGTCGAGATCCAAAAGGTCTTGCTGGTGTGGGGTAAATATTTCCCCAAGCCCCCCATGGTACGGATGTCTTGCGGGTCTTTGACCGTGTGCATGTGCTCCATGGCGTGAATGACCGAACCGGAGCTAAGGAAGAGGCAGGCTTTGAAGAAAGCGTGGGTCATCACGTGGAAGATGGCTGCGGTAAAGGCACCGGCCCCGAGGGCCATGAACATGAAGCCGAGCTGCGAGACGGTGGAATAGGCCAGCACGGCCTTGATGTCGTTTTGGGCGATAGCGATAAAGGCCGCCATGATGGCCGTGAGCGCCGCCACGATCACCACCACGGTCATCACTTCGGGTGCGGCCAGGAAGACCGGATGGAGGCGGGCGATGAGGTAGACCCCAGAGGTCACCATGGTAGCGGCGTGGATGAGGGCCGAGACGGGCGTAGGCCCTGCCATGGCGTCGGGCAGCCAGACGAAGAGGGGGATCTGAGCTGATTTACCCGTCGCGGCGATGAACACCAGCAAGGCGATCCAGAAGGTGTTGTCGCCGAAGTCGTGGGCCAGGATTTCATTGAAAGTGAGGCCGGTTACCCCGCCAGCCGCCAGGTCGCTGAAGACGATAAACATGGCGATGATCATGGCAAAGTCGCCGATGCGGTTGGCGATGAAGGCCTTTTGGGCGGCTTTCGCCTTGGCCATGTCCTGAAACCAGAAGCCGATTAGCAGATAGGAGCAGAGCCCCACCCCTTCCCAACCGAGGAACATCACCACCATGTTGTCCCCAAGCACGAGGTTGTTCATGGCGAAGATGAAGAGGTTGAGGTAGGCAAAAAACTTGAAGTAGCCCGGGTCGCCGTGCATGTAGCCGATGGAGTAGACGTGGATCAAGGCGCCTACCCCAGTCACGACCAGGGCCATGGTGAGCGACAGCTCGTCGAGCTGGTAGTTGAAATTGACTCGCAGGTCACCGGCTTCCATCCAGGTAAACAGTTCGACAGTGATGGGGGTGCCATCGAACTGGAGCAAGGCCAGGCACACCAGCAGAAAAGGCAGGGCCACTGCGGCCGTGGCGAGGATGCCGATGAGTTGCTCCTTTTGGCGGAAGGCCGGATTAAGGAAGCCCGTCAGGCCCACGACCAGGGTACCGAAGAGGGGAGACAGGATAATCAGGCTGTAGAGTGCGTCCATGTTCCTTGTTTATTCGCAAGTAAACGAGCGGCTTAGGCTACCACTTGAAAATGTTCACGTTGTTGATGTCGATGTCGAGCTTGTTGCGGAAAAGAGCGATGATGACTGCCAAACCTATGACTGCTTCGGCCGCTGCCACGCACATCACAAAGAATACCAGCATGGAGCCGGTGGCATTGCCGTGCATTTTGGAGAAGGCCACCAGCGAAAGGTTGACCGCGTTGAGCATCAGCTCCACGCACATGAAAACCACGATGCCGTTGCGGCGGGTCAACACCCCGATGATGCCGATGGCAAACATCAGCACAGAGACAGCGAGGTAAGAATAGATTGTTGGGGTAAGAAAATCCATGTTTCAGGGTTCAGGGATCAGGGGGCAGTTTTCAAGGGGCAGGGACCAGGGATCAGTTTCCCATCAACCATTAATCATAAGCATACTTCCGCGCCACCACGATCGCACCGATGAGGGCGGCGATGAGGATGACGGAGATCATTTCGAAGGGAAAAAGGAAGTTGGTCATCAGCTCGCGGCCGATGGCTTCGGTCTTGCCAAATTCAAAATCTCCGGTTGCGGGCGTATCAGCGAAGCTGCGAAAAACATACATCATCTCTGCCACGAAGGCCAGGCCCAAGATGAACGCGAGGCCGCGCCGCGCATCAAACTTGATCACCACATTTTCCCTTTGCAGGTTGAGCAACATGATCACAAAGAGGAAAAGCACCATGATGGCCCCGGCATAGACCAGGATCTGAATGGCCGCCAAAAACTCCGCGCTCAACGACAGGTAGAGCCCGGCCAGGCTGAAAAAGTTGAGGATCAGGCTCAAAGCTGAGTAGATAGGGCTGCGGTTGAAGATCAAGCCCAACCCGCCGGCCAAGGCGAGCACTGAAAACAACCAGAATAGCAGGGTCTGTACCATTGAGATGTTGAGAGGTTGAGAGGTTTAGAGATTGAGAAAGGGGGCGATGAGGCCTACCCTTTACCGTCTTAGCCTGCCAAATTACAGAAAGAAACGCAACCGGACCAACCGTTCCGGATGAATATCTGCATTTGGGGGATTATATCAAAATATCTGAGAAGTTGGATGAGAAATGAGAAATGAGAGATGAGAAATGAGAGATGAGAAATGAGAGATGAGAAATGGGAGATGAGAGATGAGAAAAAAGAGAAGAGAATTCTGAAGGGCTGGTTCGATGCAGCCGGGGGGGCTAAGCCGTCCGGCTGGCTTCTGGGGCCGGAGACTAAAGTCGTCCGGCTAGCTTTGCGACCAACATTGCCCCAGGATTTATCCTGGGACGATCAACCTTGCCCCAGGATTTATCCTGGGGTCTTCGCCTATCGATCGTCTCCCTCCCGCCAGTGGGCCAGCAGCCGCGCCAAGTCTTCCGGCGTGTCGATGGCGGGCGAATGCAGGCTTGTGGAGGCGGTGCGGATGCGGTAGCCGTGGTACAGCCAGCGGAGCATCTCCAGCCGCTCGACCTGCTCCAGGGGCACCTCCGGCAGCTGCATCAGTTCGAGCAGGGTCTCGCGGGCGAAGCCGTAGATGCCAAGGTGCTTTTGGTACGCATATTCCGCCGCCGGTTGCCCATAGGCATGGGGAATGGGCGCCCGGCTGAAGTACAGGGCATTGCCTTGATGGTCGACCACCACTTTGGCTAGCTCGGGCTTGGCCAGCAGGGCCGGATCGGTGAGCGGCTGCACCAGGGTAGCCACCCGCGCCCCCGTCAGCAGCAAGCTGGCCAAGAGGTCGATCTGTCCCGGCTCGATCAGGGGCTCGTCGCCCTGGATGTTGATCACGTGGGTGGCCTCCGGGTGGCGGGCGGCGACCTCCCCAATGCGGTCGGTGCCCGTCGGATGCTGCAAACCCGTCATTTCTACCCTCCCGCCAAAGCGCTTCACTTCCGCCGCGATCCGGGACAGATCGACCTCTTGGCCAGCTTGCTGCTGGCGGGGGCGCGGGT
>CAZIVQ010000323.1:0-5435 GCA_964542415.1 uncultured Bacteroidia bacterium
GGCTTCTCACCGGCAAGGTGGAGGTCAAAGAAGGGGAAAGCGTAGCGAGGTATTTGTTCAAAGATACGCCGCACCAGGCAGGAAGTTAAGGCCCCAAAAGGGGAGGGGCGCTAAGCCGCTGGGCTTCAGCCAGAAGGATTCTCCACAGCTTTTCCCCAAAGGATGTGGAAAGAAAAAATCGTCCCGAAAGATGACTGAGCGCCGTTTGGTCAACCCCAGCCCCGCTCCTGCAGCAGCTGCACCAACCGATGCGCAATGGCGCCTTCGTGGTAGCTTGTCTGCATCAGTTGGCGGGCGGCCTGTCCGATGGCTTGTCGCTTGGCGGCGTCTTCCCGCAGGGCCAGGATGTGCCGGGCGATGGCTTCTGGCTCCGCCTCGCAGAGCACGATGTCCTGCTCAGGG
Organism: uncultured Bacteroidia bacterium; assembly: GCA_964542415.1. Classification (GTDB taxonomy): domain Bacteria; phylum Bacteroidota; class Bacteroidia; order J057; family J057; genus CAZIVQ01. The sequence goes on from CAZIVQ010000323.1 coordinate 403, forward strand.
GTAAACACCTCCCGGATGGCCGGGCTGTCCAGGCTGAGGATGCAGCGACCGGTGGCCGCGTAGTGATATACCTTGTTAGGAATGACCAGGGAGGCTTTGGGCGTGTGACCAAAAATGCCCAGGCAGAGGTCAAAGCGGCCCAGGGCATCGCTGAGCTGCTCGTAGACCAGCCAGCCGGGAAAGCGTACCCGGTCCAATTGGTAGCGAGCCGCCAGGGCTTGACACGCTTCGAATTCGTAGCCCGTGCCGATGAAGGTAAAACGAAGGTCTGTTTCGCCCCGGAGCAGCCTGGCGGCTTCAATCATTTGCTGCACTCCCTGCAAAGGAATAAATCCTCCGTAAAAGCCCACGGCAAAGCCTTTGGAGGCCGGGGAATGGGGCTGCGGGGGAAATGCTTCCATGTCGACCCCCACCGGGAGCACCGCCGTCTGGGCATCGGGGACCCGGAAAGTCTGGCAAAAATAGCGCCGGTGGGCTTCGGTGTCGGCCAGGAGCAGGTCGCAGCGGCGGAAGGCGCGCCGGTCTTTGAGGTAATTTTTGAGGGCGCGGGGCGAATAGCGGCTCACCTGCTGGTAATCGAAAACCTTGGTAAGGTAGCGCGACACCAGGGGGTCGAAAACCAACGGCTTTTCGGTCCAGCGCCGCAGTAAGGGCACCTCGGCATGGGTGAAGGGCGGCAAGTAAACGACGTCAGCTGCCTCGGCCAGGGCCTGGAAGGCTTCTCGCGAAGGCTTTTCCCCTTTCTGCCAGCGAAACTGCGTCAGCTGCACCGCCGGATGGGCCCGCAATCCTTTGAGCAGGATGTGGGTCCGGTTATAGGCAGGATCGAAGCGACCAGCGACCAAAATGCGCATGAGAAAGCTTTTGCTGGCAAGTAAGCAAAAGTTGCGGAGTTGAGGCCAAGCTTCGGTGCCGACCCATCGCTTATCGCCTTGCGGCCGGGCCTGATTCCCCTTATCTTGCAGGAGAACCCCTTCGCCCGTTTATGATGAAAAATCCCTACCTGGAACCTTGGCTCCAATCAGCTGCGGCGGTCTCGCGTGACTTTAGCGAAGCCTTTGGTACCCTGACCGAGGCCCAGCTCAATTGGAAGCCGGATGAAAAGCGCTGGAGCATCGCCCAATGCATCAAGCACCTCATCCACACCAACGAGCCCTACCTCCGCTCCCTCCAGCAGTTGGCTGAAGGGACCTACCGGCCTACGCTTTGGGAGCGGATTTCGCCCTTCAGCGACTTATGGACGTGGCTGTTTCGGCTGAGTATGAAAGAAAAGGCCGGAACCAGGATTCCGGCTCCGGCCGCATTCAGGCCTCATTCTTCTACGATTGACCCGGGGATTATCCCGGACCTGGTTCATCAGCAGGCGATGCTGATCCAGGCCGTGGGTGAAACTGATCACTTGCCCCACCGGCGTAGCACCCTTGCCTCCCCGGTCAATCGCTGGGTGACTTTCCGGCTGCAAGGCTTGATAGAGATGCTACTATCGCACGAGCGGCGACATTTTCATCAGGCCTTGGCCGTGAAGGAGCAACTGCTGGCCTAGAATTCCGGTAGGGACAGGTCGCGACCTGTCCCTACCAAAAATGATCAAGGCGCTTCACGCTTACTATGAGGGTGAAAATGCAAGCCGTGTCCTCCCCTACACCCTACGTCCCCCTACATTCCTTTGCCAGCCAGCTCCATGGCAAAGGTTTCGGTTTCCATTCGCGGGCCAAACAAGCGGCTGGTGACCTTGAGGGTCAGCTCATACCGCTTCTCTTTGCGGTCCTTTAGCACAAAGAATTCGATGATGCGGTCTTCGGCCAAGGCGGCATAATGGGTTTCCCCACCCTGCGAAGACACCGTCCGTACCCGTCGCTCTTCGAGGGCCATGAAATTCTTGCACGCTTCGATGATGACCTCATACTCTTTCTTGTCATCGTAAGTGCGAAAGTCTTCAACGGCATAAAGCATATTTTGCTGGAAGCGATAGGTAACCTGCTGCCGGGCCGAGACCCGGTTGATGAGCAACTGGTCATTGAGCGTATCTTTGGCTTCCGAAAGGTGAATGTAATCCCGGGTGGCTACAAACTCCTGCACCTGGGGGAAAGTCTGTCCGAAAGGAATGAAGAGGGCGTTTTGACCCCAGACAGGGAGGTTGAGTAACAAGTAGAGAAAAAGGAGGGTAGAAATTTTCATGATGCTGGTTGTTTGTTTATCGTGTATTACAACATCATAAATTTCCTAGTTTTCGCATTAAATGAAAATTCGATCTGCTGCCTGATGTTACAAGCTTGTCTGGGCAGAAGCAGGCAAATTCCTGGATTCAGATGCATTCAGAGGCGGCTGGGCTTACAAAAGCCCAGCGCAGGAAAGTGAAAGCAGGGGCAAATCTTACGGGGAGAAGGAGGCGAATAAAAGCCTAGCGGGAAATTTCATTTCCCAGCATTGCAACGTACTTTTGCAGCTGATTTAGCCAAACAGCAGCATGACAGACGTGACCAAATACATCTTCGTTACGGGCGGGGTGACCTCTTCTTTGGGTAAAGGCATCTTGGCTTCTTCTCTGGCCAAATTGCTTCAGCTCAGGGGGTACAAGACCATCATTCAGAAATTCGATCCTTACATCAACATCGACCCCGGCACCCTCAATCCCTATGAGCATGGGGAATGCTACGTGACGGATGATGGGGCCGAAACTGACCTGGACCTGGGCCACTACGAGCGTTTTCTCAATGAGCCGACTTCTCAGGCCAACAATGTCACCACTGGCCGCATCTACGAGACGGTTATTCGCAAGGAGCGCATGGGAGATTATGGGGGAAAGACCGTGCAGGTGATCCCTCACATTACCGACGAGATCAAGCGACGCTTTCAGCTGCTCAATGAGCACAAGCAATACGGCATCATCCTCACCGAGATCGGTGGCACGGTAGGCGACATCGAGTCCCTGCCTTATATAGAAGCGCTGCGGCAGTTCCGTTACGAATACGGCCCGGAGCATTGCCTGGTGATCCACCTCACCCTAGTGCCCTATCTCAAAGCGGCTGGCGAACTCAAAACCAAGCCCACGCAGCACTCGGTGAAAAACTTGTTGCAATCTGGGGTGCAGCCCGATGTGCTGGTTTGCCGCTGCGAGCATAAGATTCCACACGAGGTGCGGGCCAAAGTGGCCCGTTTTTGCAATGTGACCCTGGAGTCTGTCATCGAAAACATCAATGCCTCGACCATTTACGAGGTTCCCTTTTTGCTCGCCAAAGAAAACCTCGACAAGGTCACGCTGAAAAAGCTCAGCTTGCCTTTGGGGAATGAACCGGACCTTTCCTACTGGAAAAAATTCGTTTCTCGCCTAAAGAATCCCACCGACGAGGTACGAATCGGCCTCGTGGGCAAGTACGTGGAGTTACATGACGCTTACCTTTCGATCTACGAGTCGCTGAAGATCGCGGGCTCGGAAAATGAGATGGAGGTAAAAATCGAATGGCTGCACGCTGAGGACATCACCATGGAAAACAAGGCGCGGGTGCTGGGGGGATTGGATGGCATCGTGGTCGCTCCGGGCTTTGGAGAGCGGGGCATGGATGGGAAAATATCAGCGGTGCGCTATGCCCGGGAGCACAAGATTCCCTTTTTTGGCATTTGCCTGGGGATGCAGATGGCGGTGGTAGAATTTGCCCGGCATGTGATGGGCTATCCCACCGCTAACAGCACGGAGTTCGATGCCCTGACGGAGTACCCGGTCATTTCGATCATGGAGGAGCAAAAGCAAGTGGTGCAAATGGGGGGTACCATGCGATTGGGGGCTTATGAATGTGCCCTCAAGCGCAATTCGCTGGCGCATACGGCTTACCAAAAGACCCGTATCACCGAGCGCCACCGCCACCGCTACGAATTGAACAACGAGTTCCGGGCCAAGCTAGAGAAGAAAGGGATGCTCATGTCGGGCATCAACCCTGAGACCGACCTGGTCGAAATCGTGGAACTCAAGGATCATCCTTATTTCATCGGCACGCAATTTCACCCCGAGTACAAGAGCACGGTCGAAAATCCCCACCCGCTCTTCCTTTCTTTCATCAATGCGGCTTTTCAGCAGCGCAGCATCCGCGAAACACAGGGCAACGCCCAAGCGGCTTCAGAGTAGGGACGGAAATCTTATCCGGGCCGGGAGAAAGTGAAAAATACTCGTTAACTTTGTCGCCCGGTTTCCGTTGGGATGCCTGAAGAAAAAAGATTTTTTTTCCTTTCTGCAACCTGTAAGCCTTGGCCCTTTATGGCCACTAATACTTCACCCTGACCTCCCTTTGTACCTGAGCGGATTCGATTGCCCTTGAGCATCACCCTCAGATTTTTTACCCCTACCGGGTGTACAGACCACGCTAGAAATCATGGATAGAAACGCCATAACCGGGATATTTCTCATTACCCTCTTGACGCTGGGGTATTTTTATTTTTTTGCCCCCAAGCCTCCCGAGCCGCAGTCACAGTCACAATCGACGCAGACAGAAACCCCGGAGACCCAATCACCGAGCGAATTGGCTGCGCAACCCAATAAAGTTGCGACACTGACCGATTCGCTGGTAGCCGACTCCCTGGCCGATGCCCAAATGCGGGATAAGTTCAGCGACTTGGTGGTCGCAGCCCAGGGCGAGTCGCGCATGATCACGGTCCTAACCGAAGAACTCGACCTCCGCCTCGACACCAAAGGCGGTGCCCTGCACGAAGCCTTCCTCGTCCACTACCAAACCCACGACTCGCTGCCCCTGCCGGTCTACACCGCCAATTCCGGCAATGAGTTTTACTTCGAATTTGTCTATAACAACCGGGCCATCCGGAGTGACAACCTTTATTTCGAGCCCTCCTATGAGTCAATCGAAGTCACTGGCGACGACTCGGTCACCTTGGTGATGCGGGCGGAGATAGACGAAAATCGGGCCATCGAACAGATTTACACCTTCTACGGCCAAGGCTTCGATTATCACTACGAAATTCGCCTGCAAGGCATCCGGGAAGCCTTGGGCAACTATTCTTTCTATGAGCTGCAATGGACCTCTTTT
>CAZIVQ010000324.1:0-5430 GCA_964542415.1 uncultured Bacteroidia bacterium
GCCCTCAAACGGCTGGGCGCACTGGTTACTTTTTTAGAAGCAGAAGATGCCTTCGACCCGGAGACCCATCCTTTTCTGGTGGTCCCCACTTACATTCGCAGCAGCGAGGCCCTGCTCGACAAACTAAAGGGATATGCCCGGGCCGGTGGCCACCTCATCGTGACTTGCCGCACGGCGACCAAAGATCCGAACGGCCACTTCTGGGAAGCCAAGTTGCAGCGGCCGCTTTGGGACCTGATCGGGGCGGAGGTGCAGTACTACGACCACCTGCCCGCCCAGCACCCAGGTCAACTGCGCTTCCAGGACGAAACCTATCCCTGGCACATCTGGGGTGACATTCTGGCTCCCCGGCCGGGCACCGAAACGCTGGTGACCCATGCCGATCAGTTCTACGCTGGGAGCCCGGCCGCGACCCGGCGCAAGCTGGGCCGAGGTTCGGTTTCCTATCTCGGCTTTTGGAGCGATGGCAGAGAATTGGAGTACCAATTGCTGCGGTCGCTCTTTGCGCAGGCTGGGGCCCAAACGCTGGATTTGCCTCCTTACGTTTTCGTAGAATGGCGAGATGGGCACTACGTAGCCGTCAATTATACCGCCCTGCCGTATGAGCTGCCCTTGCGCAAAAGCCCGGTGCTGGGAGAGAAGGTCTTGCAGCCGGGGCAGGTAACGGTGTGGGAGTAGGGGTCAATTTGCAGGGTTCAGGGCCATACAGATAAGCAGAGGCCAAAATTGGTGAGAGAAATATTATTGCTTATCTTTCTTTGGTCCCTGTTGTCGAAGCTGCGCTTCTTCCCTGATCCCTGATCCATGTTTATCGATTTCTTTCTCCAATTGCGACAAGCAGGCCTGCCGGTCTCGCTGCGGGAGTACCTCGACCTGCTGCAAGCCTTGGCGGGTGAAACGGTACAGCCGGGGCTAGAGGATTTTTACTACCTCAGCCGCAGCTTGCTGGTCAAGCACGAGGGACAGCTTGATTCCTACGACCTGGTGTTTGGCAAATATTTCCGGGGGAAAGTGGGGATGCAGGGGGAAGAATTTTGGCAGGAGGTGCCGGAGGAATGGCTGCGGCAGGAGCTGGAGCGGCTGCTGGACCCGGAGGAGATCAAGACGCTGGAAGAGATCGGCGGGCTGGATGCCCTGATGGCGCGCTTTCGGCAGCTGCTGGAGGAGCAAGAGGAGGCCCATCAGGGAGGCGATACCTTCATCGGTACCGGCGGCAGCTCTCCCTACGGCCAAGGCGGCCTCTTCGACGGGGGCATTCGCATCGGCCAGGATGCCAAGCACCTGGGCCAGGCCAGCAAGGTCTGGGACCGGCGGCAGTTTGCCAACCTCCGCGACGACCGCGAGCTTGACACCCGCGACATCAAGCTGGTGCTGCGCCGCTTGCGGGTGCTCAGCCGCGAAGGCCGGGCCGATGAACTCGACCTTGACGGCACCATTCGCAGCACCTCCGAAAACGCGGGCCTGCTGGACCTCAAGCTGCGCCCGCCCCGCAAAAACCGCGTCAAAATCCTCCTTCTTTTCGATGTAGGCGGCTCCATGGACGAGCACATCCACCGCTGCGAGCAGCTTTTTTCGGCTGCCCGCTACGAGTTCAAGCACCTGGAAGTCTATTATTTCCACAACTGCCTCTACGAATATGTCTGGCGTGACAACCGCCGCCGCCATGCTGAGCGCATCTCCACCTGGGACCTGCTCCACACCTACAACAGCGACTACAAAGTCATTTTTGTGGGGGACGCGGCCATGTCGCCGGTCGAGCTGACCTACGCAGGCGGCAGCGTGGAGCATTGGAACGAAGAGCCCGGGGCCGTTTGGCTCGACCGGCTGCGACAGCAATATCCTTACCTCGCTTGGATCAATCCTTATCCCGCTTACCAATGGGAGTACACGGCCTCTACCCGCTGGCTACGGGAGTTTTTGGGGCAGCGCATGTTTCCCATGACCCTCGAGGGCATCCAGCTGGCCATGAAATGCCTGCAAGATCCCCGGGTTCGCTACCAAGGCCAGGAGTAGGTGTAACTTTTTAAGGTTTTCTGCGGTTGAAAAGGCAAGGGTGCAGATTTGAGAAAAAATTCACAGATTGAGCTACCTAATTCCCGGCTGCCGCTTATCGTTGTTGTTTATCTCCTATGTCACAATTTCTTCCGCTTTTCCCCTTGAACCTGGTCGCTTTTCCCGGCGAAGAAGTGCGGTTATACATATTTGAGCCTCGCTACCAGCAGCTGGCCAACGAATGTCTGACTGAAAAAAAGCCCTTCGGCCTGGCAGCAGTACTCGAACAAAGCCTGATGGAGGTCGCCACGGTCATGGAGGTGGTATCGATCGACCAGAAGTTTGGGGGCGGCGAAATGAATATCAGTACGCGAGGGCAATCACGGGTACGCATTGTAGAGTTTTATCAGGTCACCGAAGGCAAGCTTTATCCTGGGGCACAAGTAGAGCCGCTACCCGAAGGAACCGGCCAAGACCTGGAGTTGCAAGAGTCGGTGTTCTCCTTGATGCAGCAGTTGCATGCGGCGCTGGGGATTACCCGAGAACTGGCTGATTCGCCTGAAGAACTTCGGGCTTTCAGCGTGGCCCATCAAGTAGGGTTGGAAAAGCAGCAAGAATACGAATTGCTTTCTCTCGACTCGGAAGTAGAGCGGCTACAGTTTCTTGATCACCACCTGCGCAAGATCATGCCAGTCGTCATGGAGACGGAGCGTCTCAAAGCCAAAGCCAAGCTCAACGGGCACTACAAGAACCTGATTCCGCCGGATTTTTGAGTGGTAAAGTATCGCCTTGAAAGCCAAAAGCCTGCGTAACCTAAGTTACGCAGGCTTTTGGTACCTTTCCAAGCCCTCCTAACTGAAGCGGTCTGGATAGCGCAAAAGGCTCCCACTTAAGCTGCCTGCAGAGGTTTCCTTTTACCGGGCAACTGGGTAAGCTCAAATAGAATACTTGGAGGGGGCAGCAGTAGCTGCTTCCTGCTGCTGGATGTCGTTGAGGCAAGAGATCAGGTGTAGGTATGCATGGTTTTTGAGAAAGTAGAAAATATACTTTCCCCGGCGCTCGGCTTCCAAGACGCCTTTGTCGCGCAGAATGCTCAGGTGGTGGGAAACCGAAGATTGATCGGCTTTGAGACGGGTGTATATCTCTGTCACCGTAAGCTTTTGACCCCCCTCCAGCATTTCAATGATGGCGAGCCGGAGCGGATGAGCAATGGCCTTGAGAGAACGGCTGAGCATTTCCATTTGGGAGGGGGACCAATCGTTTTGAGGGGCATTCATAGTGACAGATATTAATGAGTAGATATGTTTTAGTAACCGTGAAAAGAGGGTTTGGTTTGAGGAATAGAATATTTCCTGAAGTTCGTAGGGAAAAGGGACTCTTTGCGGAATAAAATAATGTTTGGGTTGGTGCCTTGACCTTTTTTTGCCCCCAAAGTATGCGGTTTTCAGCCGTTTCTCCTGTACATTCACGTTGGGGTACGGGAAAAATGGAAAACAGGGGCGGGGATTGCCTCCATTCCGTCCCCGTGATATTAGCCACTCGAAGTTGCCCGGTTCCGTACCTTGCCCCCCTATCTGAACAAGTTACCACCATGTGGACTCCTATCGTGCCCGTACGGTTTGTTCTCCTTTGCCTCCTGCTTTTCGGCTTGGGACAGGGCTGTGTGCCGCCTGAGGGAAACTCCCAAAATTCTCCCCTGCTCAATGGAGAGACCCTGCAGAACCTCGGCAAGGGCTTCCAGGAAGTATCCACGGAGTTTCAGGAGCTCTCTCGCCCTAGCAAGGTCGAAGCCTGGGTCGACAACCTCATCGTCAAAGCCCAGCCCGGCAAGGACATGCCCCAAGTGGCCACCCTCGTCGAGGGTGAAGTCGCCACTTACCTCTACCAGCGGACCGTGCGTAAGTCCGAGTTTCGGCTGCGAGAGCAGCGCTACTATGAGCCTTGGATTCTCATCGAAACCCAGGCAGGCATCATGGGCTGGGTACATGAAGGCGGCGTGCGCTACCTCAACCCCAGCCTGGAGCAGCTGTTAGGGGGGGGAGGCAAGAGCCAGCCCGGTGCCCGCACTCGTGGGCCCCAGACCCCGGTTGCCAACCCCTCCCAAGACTTCCTGGTCATTCCCGGCAAACAAGTCGGGCCGATTCGCCTCAAGACCTCCGAGACTGACCTGATTCGCATCTATGGCCCGGGCAACGTCTCCCGGGGCGAGGTGCAGACCGCCGCCGGGCAAACGGAGCCCTGCACCATTGTCCTGGGAGGAACCCACGATGAACTCAAAATTACCTGGAAGGACGACACCCGCACTGCCATCAAAGCGGTTTATTTGCATCATCCCCAAGGCCGCTGGATCACCCCGCAGGGCTTGCAGGTGGGCATGGACCTGACGGAGCTGACCAAAGCCAACAAAGCCCCTGTGAGCTTCTACGGCTTCAACTGGACCTACGGTGGCACCATCAGCGGTTGGCGAAAAGGGACCCTGGCCTCGTATGACAAGCATTTCTACGTCATCCTCGCTCCGGCAAATGAGGTACCGGCCTCCTCGGTCAAGCCCTTTTCTGGCAACAAAGTCTTCACCTCCAACGAAACCGGCATCGAACAGCTCGACATTGCGGTCGCGCGCATCGGAGTCTACCTGGACTGAGTGGGACAAACTTAGATATACTGCTTGAGCGGGAGCAGCATCGAAACCTCGGTGCCTGCCACTTCCCCTGCCTCATTGGTCAGCTCGCGGATATCGAGTTGGTAGCGCTTGCCGGTCATGCGGGCAAAAAGCGCGAGGCGGTCGCGGGTGATCTGCATGCCTTTAGACACGTGGTCGCTCAGCCGGTCGGCCCGGCGCTCCCGGCTGGCCGAAATCCCAATGCCATTGTCGCGGATAAAAATGCGCAGGTGGTCTTCGTCTTCTGCCTCAATCGCGATCACGATTTCGCCATCCTTTTCCAGGGGCATGATGCCGTGCTTGATGGAATTTTCTACAAAAGGCTGCAACAACATGGGCGGCAGCTGGGTCTCGGTGAGGTCGATCAGGGGATCGGTCTCGACCTGATAGTCGAATTTTTCGGGGAAGCGCATTTTCTCTAGAGAAAGATAAAGCTTCAGCCGTTCAATTTCTTCGCCCAAGGTGATGTACTCGCTTTTGGTGCTTTCGAGGTTTTTGCGCACCAGTTTGGCGAAGGAGGAGAGGAATTTGTTGGCGGCTTTCTTGTCCTGGCGATGGATGAAAAATTGGATCGACTGCAGGGCATTGAAGGTAAAATGCGGGTTCATCATGGCATAGAGGGCCTGATGCTCCAGCCGCAGCCGCTCGGCGGTATGGCGGATGAGTTTTTTCTCGTTGATGCGGCGGCGGCGGGCGGGGAGGCCCCCGGAGGGTACGGCTCCCAACCCGAGCAGGGGCCGGCGCGCCCAGCTGATAAAACACCCGGGCTGCCCGAAAGG
>CAZIVQ010000325.1:0-5417 GCA_964542415.1 uncultured Bacteroidia bacterium
CACCAGTCTTCGGCGGCTTTGATCATCTTGTTGGCTTCAGGCTGGCTGATGGTGCCGTCTTTCATAGCCTGGTCAAAGACCTGACGGATGCCACGATCGTGAATGTTGATAGGCATCGAAAGCTCCTTTGAGTTGGTGGAGGTGTTGAGTTGCGCCTCCGGGTTAGGATAAGTTCTTTATTTTGCTCGAAGATGCAAAGATTGGCAACCCCTTTTGCCTCAAGGATAAAGGAAAAGGCTATTGTGTTCATCGGCAGCAAAATTTTGTTGTTTCTTTTTTTGTGTTCTTTATAATCTCCCAGAGATAAGGTGACATCAAGACGGGGGGAGGACAAACGCTGGTAAAAGGGGGTGAAACTATTGAAAGGTTACAACCTTACAACACCAGAAGGTTCGAACCTTTCGACAAAATCAAAGCGGTTTTTTTGGGGAGAAGGAGAGAAGGATGGCCAAAGGCGGCAAACGAGTAGAAGAGGATCCAGGCTATCAGAAGATGTTGGAGAAGTTGGAGCAGGTGGAGCCTGGGATCGCGATGGAGCCCCAGGAGAACCGCTTTCAAATGCACCTGAAGCAAGGGAAAAAGGGGGAGGAAGCGATTCAGAAGGGACTGGCCTCTGAAGATCCGCAGATTCGGATGGACGCGGCAGAGGCCTTGGGGATTATGAAGGCGTGGAGTGCGCTGGCGTCGTTAAAGAAGGTGGCGCAGGGGGATTCCGATGGGCAGGTGAGGCAGAATGCGGCGATTGCGCTGATTCAGATAGGCGGAGATGCGTTGCTGGCCGAAGTCACCAAGAACCTGCGTGACGAAGATCCCGAGGTCGTCGCGCACGCAGCGGTGACCCTGGGGCGGGTTGGGGACCGGCGGGTCGTACCCAACCTGTTGGAAGCTTTTCAGACAGAGGATCCCTACATCGGCTCAGCCATTGCCTGGGCCCTGGGGCGTTTGGGAGACTCTCGGGCCGTTTCATGGCTGGCTGCCGCGCTGGAGAACGACTTTGCCGCAGCCAACGTGGCAGAAGCGCTTGGACGAATTGGAGATCCCGAGGCCATCCCTGTGTTGATGCGCGTTCTGGAGATGCCCAATGATGATACCCGGGCCTATGCAGCGCGCGCCCTGGGAATGTTGCGTGAGCCCTCGGGCTTGAAAGGCGTGCGGGCTCATACCTGGCTCGAACGTAAAGAACAGATGATCGATGCCCTCAAGGTGGCCGTAGAAGACCGCTCACCCAAAGTTCGGGTTTTTGCCTCGATCGCTTTGTTTGAGTTGGGGGTCAAGGCCGCAGGCAAGGAGCTGATCAACATGCTCAAACAGATGTAAGCCCCCCTGAAAAGATTCAGGAATTTCCGGTCTGGCCCAGGTGGGAGGCCAGGCCCCAGGGGCGGAGTAGGAGAGCCTCTACCTGGACTCTGTCCCTTCGCCTTTTCAAACAGATCCCCTGCTCGATCTTCTCTTCTCCTCTCTTTTTCCCTACCCTTTCAGGCAAATTACAGAAAATTCTCGTGCAGGCAGGTAGGCCCACGATTGTTGCGGTCGGGTTGCCTGCCGCGCACGAATTAGGCACAGAGTAGGGAGGAGCCGGACACAGGTCCAGGGCTCCTGGTGTAACAGGGGGCTCGCTTGCCAGGTCTTCAGGGATGGCTACCTTGATTCGGGACCTCGTTGTTGGTTTGAGTTGCAAAAAAAGTCGGGTCGCCAGGAGAATAAAGATGGAAAACCAAGACAAGTCTCAAAATAAATGGTTTTGGATTTTATTGGCTGGGGGGGGGATGGCCCTGGTGGGGCTGCAACTGTTTCAGCGGCAGGGATTGCCTGGAGGGACAAAAGCGCCGGCCTTGCAGGTACAGGCTCTGGCTGGAAAGAAAAAAGAGGCAGCAAAGTCGGCAACAACCTCCCTCCCCTCACAGGTCACGGTGTTGCATTTTTGGGCGACCTGGTGTGGAGTTTGTGTGCGCGATTTGCCTTCCGCCCTAAAGATGGCAAAAAAGCTAAAAGGAGAAGGGGTCAGCTATCTCTTTATCAATATGGATCAAGATGTCTCGCGCCGGGAACTGCAGGCTTTTCTGAAGAAACAAGGGGTCTCCTCCAAAGGATTGAAATACCACTACACAGACCAGAGCAACCGTACGGCAAGCCGCTACCATATCCGGTCGTTACCGACCAAGGTGGTGCTGGACCCACAAGGAAAGATCGCTACCTATCTTGCGGGGGCTGTTCGTCTCAAAACCCTGCGTCAGGCGATTCAGAAAGCTCGCCAGCCCCAAAAGAAAAAGTCCCCAAGTTAAAAACAGGTTTTCCTAAACTTTAGATTTTTTGTATTTCTCTAGCTCTTTAATTTTTCTGGATAGATGTCCTTTCTGATTTTCCTGGAGTGACCTTTTGCCCTGCTGCGGAGGTGTGTATGGGTGGTTTTGTTGTGCCCCTGGTGGCTGTCTGGTTTGTGGCGATGGGGGGATTGTCCCCAGGAGCGCCCCTTACAAAGGGAGGTTCTCGCGGCCCGCTGGCGGCGACCTGTGTGCTCTGTGCCCCAAAAGCCCAAAAGATACCTGTGACAAAGAGAAGTCCTCGCAGGCCCCTGGCGGCAAGTCGCCCCGTTCCACAACAAGAGCCTCCGCAAGGGGGGCCTGCGGCGCGCGTTGTGCCGCTTGTGCAGGGCGAGGCCTTGCTCCTCAACGGCGGAGGACAGGTGCAGAGCAACTACTATTCCCATGTTTTGTATCTGCGGATGATGCTCCAAACCCTGAAAGCCCGGGGGATGTCCTGGAAACGAATCGCCGTTTTTGCTTCCGATGGCATGCATCCTGAGACGGATCAGGCCATTGTCCGTCCGCGGGCGCAACGCAGTCGCTGGCGTTGGATGTTGGCTCACCGTTGGGAACGGCGCTTCTTCCCTCACCGACCCAAACTGATCAACACGACCATCGCTGGAATGAAGTTGCGCCGGGCGCGTCGAAAGGAGTTGCGTCGTTACCTGCAACAAATCGCCCGGCAAAAACAAGGGCCCACGACAAAAGCAGCGAGCCAACCGGCCTCCCGGCGTCACGCTCCCCCAAGGAGCGCCAGGCGTTTGCCCCCAGACAAAAAGGTGGGGAAGGGAGGTCAGAGAGAGAAGGGGCCTTTGTTCTTGTTTGTGACCGATCACGGAACGCCGAACAAACCCTCCCGGCGCAACCGAAACAACAGGATCTCCTTGTGGTACCAACATTTGACGGTACGGCAACTCCATAAGATGCTGGCTCCTTTGGGGAGCCGTCGTGTGGTGGCGGTGATGTCTCAGTGTTATGCGGGGAGTTTTGTCTGGTCGATCTTTCGCCAGCCCGGTCGCTTTGGCATCCCTGCGGGCGATCGTTGTGGTTTCTATGCCACCACTCCCTCCCGTTATGCTTATGGATGCTTTCCTGATACGCAACTCAAAAATCAGGTAGGCCATGCCTTCCGCATCATTCTGGCGATGAGGCGGGCCTCTACCATGAACGAAGCACACCGCGAAGTCTTGCTCACCGACCAGACCCCCGATGTGCCCCACCGCAGTTCTGATGCTTATCTACGCGCTCTGCTCCAGGGCGATGCCCGCGCCCAGGGAATTGCGCCAGAGAAGCTTGTTGATCAACTGCTACAGCGTTATCAGGGGCAGGGCTACCCGGGAAGTAAAGAGGATTGGCGCCTGCTGGCCTCGATTGCCAGGCACTTTGGTCTGCCACGCCCCCTCAACTTGGGGGCGCTACAAGGGCAGATGCGCTCGCTGAAAAAGAAACAAAAGTGGTGGCAACGCGTCGAGAGGATGTGGCGGGACGCCTTTCGTGGAGCCCGGGATTACCACCTGAAGCGCTGGTATCGCTCTTGTCCTGGTCTACGCCGCTATCTGGTGAAACTTTGGCGCAAACGCCGGCAGCAGCGGAAAAAAGCCCGGCGCAAACAAAAAAAGAATCAACGACGGTTGCGCAAAAAGGTCCGGCGTAGGCGCCAGCCAAGCCCACGCCGGTTTCAAAAGAAGGTCAGACCCAGGGGCGAAAAGAAGAAAGACCGGGTGCAGAAAAAGATCAGGCGCAGGGAGAAAAAAAAGAAAAACAAGCTCCAGCCCAAGCGTCGAGAGAGACGGCCCGCCCGCCAGCGTCTGCGACTTGTGCCGCCTGCTTCCTCTCCTTCCACGCGGCCCGCTTCGCCCTCGTCTTCCTCTGGACGTTGGGGACCGTTTCTTCAGAAGCGCTTGCGTCGAGTGGTAGAAAAGCTACTGCACAGACAGCGTCCGCAAAATCGCGCCCCCAGGCGAAGGACAACTTTGCGAATCAGGCAGGCTGCTCCTCGCCAGAAAACAGAACCAGGCCCCCTGCGCACAAAGAAGCTAAAGCGCCGTTTCCGTCGATTACAACGTCATGTCAGGAGGTTGCGGCGTAAGTTGTTCCGCCATCAGAGGAGGGGGAAGCATAAGGGAAGAAAGGGGCGGAACTTCCGTCTCCGCCGCCTTATTCGTCACCGTTCTCGCTCTCGTCGCCCTGCGGCTCGCTCTCGTCGCCCTGCGGCTCGCTCTCGTCGTCGACTTCGCCGTTTTCGCCGCCGCCAGAACCCCCTGCTTGAGCGCCATCGTTTTGTCCGCCGTCGTGCCCGCCGCCGTCCCTCTCGTCGTCGTGCCCGTCGTCGCCGTCGTGCCGCGATTCGTTGGACGCGCCAACGCGCTCTCCAGGAACTGCGCCACGGCTTCCCGCTTTATATGGATTCCCGCCCGGAGCTGCTCCGCCGTCTGCGTTATTTGCGCAAAAAGAAGCAACAGATGCACAAGGAGGTCTTTCGTCTGGAGGTGCAGGAGGCGGCACTCCGGCGGATGGAGTATCTCTTTTACCGAATTGCTGGGAGGTTGCTCCTGGCACAGGACAACCACCCGGAGTTACAGGCTCATCGCGAAGGGTTCAAGCGTCTTCTCGCCTGTGAGTCTACACCGATCGGCCCCCCTGGGACTGTGAAGAGAGGTCCGGTCCCCCGTCAGCTCAACGCCGCAAAAGAGGAACGGCTGCCCTTGCCTTCGTGGTTTGGCATTGCCTTTCGTCCCTTACCCGCCCGTCGTCGTGGGCCCTGGCCTGGGGGGACGGTGCAGGTGCAGTCGGTCTACCTGAACACGCCAGCCCAACAGGCGGGAATTCGTGTGGGAGATCTGGTGGTAGCTGTGGGAGGGAGGCAGTTGCGCGAACCTTACGAGATTCGTGAGCGGGTGATGCGCGCTCCGGCAGGTCAGCCTGTCCCTGTACGGATTGTCCGTGAGGGCAAAGTCAAGGATCTGACCGTTCGCTTCCGGCGCCTTGTCGAGCCGCCTGCTATGAAACTGCCGCCCATTCTGGGCAAAAAGATCTCCTCCCTTGAAGGGATTCAGATGCTTCAGGGGCAGCCCCCGCAACTCTCCAAAGAGGTGGTCCTTCTCTTCTTCTGGG
>CAZIVQ010000326.1:0-5413 GCA_964542415.1 uncultured Bacteroidia bacterium
GGCAAGTCATTTGTCACCCATCGCCAGCTCGCAGCTCGCTTACTCCCCCATCGAAGGCGGCACTTCTCCCCGCCCCCAGCCTGTCGGCTTATCGCCCATTTCCAGCACCAGGGTCCCCCCTGCCGCTAATTCGTCATGGCGCAGCCAAGCCCGCGCCAGGGGCTGTCCGTTGAGCGTGGCGGCCTGCACGTAGAAGCGGCCCGGCCCACCATGGCGGGCCTCGACGGTGAAGGACTTGCCGCCTTCCAGCTGCATCTCCACCCGGTCAAAAACCGGGCTCCCGATCAGGTAGACGGGCTGCCCCGCCACCGGAAACAGCCCCAGGGCGCTCCATACGTACCAGGCCGACATGGCCCCGGAATCGTCCTGCCCGGGAAAGCCCTCCGCCGTGGGCAAAAACTGCTCGTCCAGGATGGCCCGCACCCACTCAGCGGCCTTGTCCGCCCGCCCGGCGTAGAGGTACTGATAGGGCAGCAGAAAAAGCGGCTCGTTGCCCAGGTCAAAGCCGCTAGCAAAGACGCCGTCCAGGTAGGCCACAAAGGCCTCAGGCCCGCCATGCCGCGCGATCAGCTCGGCCATGTCGTGGGGCACATAGGCGCTGTAGGTGCGGCTGCCCCCCTCGTAGAAGTAGGGGTCGTTCCAATGGTCCCGTAGCCGGGACTCCGGGCTGAAGTCCGGCATCCATGCGCCTTGGCGGTCCTTGGCCCAAAAGTGCTTTTCCTCCGGATGAAACAGCTGGAATACCCCCTGCGCCCGCGCCCGGTAGCGGGCCGCCTCGGCCTCGTGCCCCAGCTTGGCCGCCACCTGCGCTAGGCAGTAGTCGTTGTAAGCATACTCCAGCGTGCGCGAACTTGCGCCGTTGGTGGAGGCGGCGGTCACGTAGCCCAGCGCCAGGTAATCGGCCAGGTAGCGGCCATAATGCTGCGGGTCGGACGACTCGACCTCGGCATTTTTTTGCATGGCCTCGTAGGCCAGGGCATAGTCAAAACCGCCCAGGTCCTTGACGATGGCGTCGGCGAGGACCACATCGGCATTGGTGCCGCCTTGGGTGCTGCCGTAGCCACCGGCTACCCAGGCGTCGGGCAGCCAGTCCCGCTGCGCGTAGATGTCGAGCAGCCCGCGGATGATGCTGCGCTGCCGCTCAGGCAGGATCAGGCTGTGCAGCTGCATCACCGTACGGAAGACGTCCCAAAGGCAGTAATGCTCCCAGTAGTGCGGCGCATCCGACTCCCAGAGGGGATTTTCGCCGGTCAGGTCGGTGGGCATGAGCAGGGTGTTGCGGAGGCAGGAGTAGAAAAGGCGCTGCTGCTCGGGCAGGCCGCCAGTCACCTGAATGCGGTTGAGCTGTGACTCCCAGACGCTGTCGGCGGCGTAGCGGAGCTGGGCGAAGGTTTTGCCCGCCGCTTCGGCCTCCAGGTTTGCGCGGGCCGCCTCGCGGCTGAGGAGAGAAATGCTTACCCGCAATTCGACCTCGCCCTCGTTGGGCAGGTCAAAGCCCAGCCAGGCCCCGAAAGCCCGCGGCACCGCGTCATTCTCCCCAAACTCCCGGCTCAAGGCTGTCTCTCCCACTTGCAGGGTCGTGTCCTGCCACATGCCCCGGCGGTCGAAGGGGCGATCGCATTCGGCCCAGAAGTAGACGGTGTAGGGCAATTGCCCACCCCAGCCCCCGGCGAAGCGCCCGTAGCCGCTCAGGCTACGGGCGGACTCAAATTGCACCGCCCCCTCCAGGCAGCGAGCGTCGTCCTGCCCGGCGCGGGTGTTGCTGTGGCCCACGTCCAGAAAAAGCGAGCCCTCCACCCTTTCGTGTTCGCCCCAGCGGAAAAAGCGGTAGCGGTGGACCCCCACATGCTGCGTGGCGGTCAGCTCTACGGCTACATCGCCCGGTCGCCGGGCGAGGGTAACGCCGTAGTAGCCCGGGTGGGCCCGCTCATTGACCTGCTTGCGGGGGGCGCGATCCACCAGGTCGGGGGGGCCGGTCTGGGGAAATAGGAGGAAATTGCCGTAGCGGGGACCGCCGCCGGTGCCGCTGGTATGGGTGTGGCTGAAGCCCGCGATGGGCTTGCCTGGCCGGTAGCCGTTGGTAGGCTGGGGCGGAAAAAGGTCCGGGCTCAGCCGCATCAGCCCGAAGGGCAAGCTGGCTCCCGGCAGCACGTTGCCGCTGCTGCTGCCGATGAAGGGATCGACCAGGGGGGTGACCTTTTGGGCGAACAGGGCATTTCCCCCCATCATGATCCCAACCAGTAAGCACATTCGCAGAAAATGGCGCATAGGAATCTTTGGCTGTAAAGAGAAAAGTCCTCATTTTGGGTACCAGGCCCTACGCAAAGACTCTTTGGAAAAAATGCTTCAACTGCGCCTCTGGTGGAATGCCCGGGGCCTGGGGCCTGTACCTCGGCCTTCCAGGCCGAGCAAGCATTTTGACCTGAAAGGCCTAGTGCTTCCGGAACTAAATTCTAACCCATTTAAACTTGCTCTTTTTCCGCAGTACTGCGTCAGAAAATCCTCACCTAGCTCGCTAGGATCGGCTTTTCTTCCTTGTCCTACGAAAAAATAGCTGCGTTTAAATTGGGTAATTACTTTGTTCCGAAAGCACTAGGTACAGTGGGCGATCTTCTCCTCTATTCGCCATGCTTCCACTACTTTGGTAAAAGAACCAAAAAACCAACCCCCCCTCCCCATGCCCCTTCGCAGCCTGTTTTTCCTGCTTCTTTTCGCCCCTTTCTGCCTGGCCTTTGCCCAAAGTGGCCATCAACCCCAAGCCCTGCATTGGGACTTTCCCCTCACCCGCGTCCACACCGGCATGCTCCTCGGCAATGGCACCCAGGGCCTGATGGTTTGGGGAGAAGGCAATGAGCTGCGCGTCACCGTGGGGCGGGCCGGCTTTTGGGACCACCGCGGGGGCAATGATTTTTCTACCCGCATCACCTATCCCGAACTCAAGCGCCTGCTCGAAACCGGTGACGAAGCGGGCCTGCGCGCAGCTTTTGCCGTGCCCGAAAAAGAGGGCGCCCCTGACTTTGGCCGCCCGCAGCAGCTCGGCGGGGGGCGCCTCACCCTGACCTTGCCCGCTGGCTGGACGCTGGAACAGGGCCGGTTGAGCTTAGCTACGGGTGAAATCGTGGTTCGGGTAAAAAATGGCAGCCGGCAGGATTCTTTGCGGATCCGGCAGCATCCCGAGCAGGAGTTGGCGCTGCTGGCATTGCCCACTTCGCTCAGCGAAAGTGAGCTTGACCTGATTCCCGCCCATCAGTTTGTGCAGGCGACCTATGAAAAAGTAGGCATTCCCGCGCCCCATCGCTGGGAGGAGGGCGAAAGCTTCCAGGTCGTGACCCAGTCCCTGCCCGATGACCTGCCCCTGGCGCTGGGCTTCCGGAAGGTGGGACAAAACGTATTGCTGGCTTCGGAGTTGGCCGAAAACGCAGAAAAAGCAGTATGGCAAAACCTGCAAGCCGCTGATGCGGCGGCCCTGCGCCAAGTCGCCGCGAGCTGGTGGCAAGCCTACTGGCAGGACGTACCTTTCGCCCAGCTCCCCGACCTCATGCTACAGGAAACCTACGACTACGGCCTCTACAAACAGGCCTGCGCCACGCCCCCCCAAGGCCTGGCCTGCACCCTGCAAGGGCCCTTCATGGAGGACTACCAGATGGTGCCCTGGAGCAACGATTACCATTTCAACATCAACATCGAAATGATCTACTACCCGGCCCTGATGTCGGGCCGGTTTGCGCATTTCGAGCCGCTCTGGGAGATGGTCAATAGCTGGCAGGAAGAGATCAGCCACAATGGTGAGGCTTTCTTCGGACAAGAAGGGGCGCTGATGTTGCCCCATGCCGTCGACGACCGCGCCAAGGTGGTCGGCACCTTTTGGACCGGCACCATCGACCATGCCTGCACCGCCTGGATGGCGCAGCTCGCCTGGCTCCACCACGACTACAGCGGAGATGAAGCCGTGCTACGCGAGACGGCCTGGCCCTTGCTAATCGGGGCGTTTGAGGGCTTTTGGGCCATGTTGGAGGAAAAAGAGGGGAAGATGAGCCTGCCGGTTTCGGTCAGTCCTGAGTACCGGGGCAGCGCCATGAACGCCTGGGGCAAGGATGCCTCGTTTCAGTTGGCGGCCCTGCACGCCATCTGTGAGATCCTGCCGCAGGCAGCGGCCCAGCTGGGCGAGCCGGCAGACCCGCGCTGGGCGGAGGTGAGCGAAAAATTGCCACCCTACACCACTTTTACGGGGGTGTACCAGGAAGAATGGCAGCGGAGCAACACCCGCATTGCCCTCTGGGAGGGCATGGACCTGGTCGAGAGCCACCGGCACCATTCGCACCTGGGAGGCATCTGGCCCTTTGTGACCTACGACCCCCTGTCGGAGGACTACGCAGAGGTGGTAGGTAACAGCCTGGCAACCTGGCGCTATCGCGGCATGGGAGGCTGGTCGGGCTGGTGCGTGCCCTGGGCGGCTATCCTGATGGCCCGCACCGACCAAAGCGAAGCCGCAGTCAACTACCTGCGCTACTGGCGCGACAACTTCGTGAACGAGGGCCGGGGTACCCTCCACAACGCCAATACCCTGGGCCATTCGGTGATCGGCGCGCCGGTATGGCCCAAGCTGCCGCCGGCGGAAACGAAGGAGGTGATGCAACTCGATGCGGGCTTTGGGGCGCTAACCGCCGTCTATGAGCTGCTCTTGCAGCAGCGCCGCGATGGGCTGCACGTTTTTCCCGGTTTGTCGATCTACTGGAAGGAAGCGGCTTTTCGCGAGGTACACGCTCCGGGCGGGTTTCTGGTTTCGGCCAAGGTCGAGCAAGGAGAAGTGGTAGCCGTCGAAGTGACCGCTACCCGCGCGGGCGAGCTGCTGCTGCACCATGGCTTGGGAGAAACCTACACCGTCAATGGCGAGGCCAAAACGGGCAGCGTTCTTCGTGAGCAGGTCCAGGCTAGCCAAAAGTTTTTGCTAGAAAGGCGTTAGAGGAGCGATATATACCAATATTTTTTGCTTAATCTACTTTTTTTCGTATCTTTCCTAAGAAATTAGCACCCGGTTCAGTGATATGCCTTCACCTGTTTCCGGGAATGCCATAGGTCATATCTGCTGTTCCCATGTCTGATGCTCAACCTGAGGCGGCTTCACCCCAGCCCCACGATCGCTTTTTCAAGTACCTGCTTTCAGAATTAAAGCAGGCGCGTAGTTTTTTGCGGGGGATGCTGCCACCTGGGTTGCTGGACCAGTTGCAGTTGGAGGGCCTGGAACTCGACCAAGCAAGCTATGTCGACGAGGAGTTACAAAGCCATTTGGCCGATTTGGTCTTTCGCTGCCCGCTGAAAAATGGCGAGGAAGTACAAGTGGCGGTGTTGCTGGAGCACAAAAGCTACCCCCCAACCTTTCCCCACCTCCAGCTGCTGCGCTACATGCTCAACC
>CAZIVQ010000327.1:0-5412 GCA_964542415.1 uncultured Bacteroidia bacterium
CCAGGCACCCGGAGCTTGGCCGCGCGGTCCCGACCCCAGCGGGGTCAGGCATGCTAGCTACGCCCTCTCGCGTTTATTTTCAGGCTGAGGGAACAACCTGTGGTTAAGGGAAGGGGTTCCTCCCTCGGGATAGAACTTGCTTACGCGGATGGTAAATCCGCCCGGAATATGAGTCGCGAGGGTTTCAACCCCTTGCTGCTCATGGGCAAAGTACCAGAGGGAACAACCTGCGATTAAGGATTGCTGGCTTGGCGCTGTACCAGCCACTGCATGAGGGCATTCAGCCCGGCAAGGAAGAGGGTGCCGACGGCTACTTTGAGGTACATGCCGGGGAGGAGCGCCCGAAAGTTACTGGCCAGGCCGGTAGGGCCGCTAAACCAGGCTAGCCAGCCAAAGCCACAAGCCAAGATCACCACGTGACCGGTAAGCAGCAGCAGGGCGGTATTGTGCCAGCGGAGGGCCCAGCGGCTGTTGGCCATGGCGCCGGTGACGATCGCGGCAAGCAGAAAACCGAATAGAAACCCCGCCGTAGGGCTGGCGAATTTTTCCCAGCCTGATGAGCCTCCGGCAAAGACTGGCAGACCCAGCCCCCCCACGATCAGATAGACCAATACGGCCAAGCTACCGCGCCAGGGACCGAGCAAGGCCGCTGGGATCAGGACCACCAGGCTCTGTAAGGTAATAGGCAAGGCGGTGGTGCGGCCCAGCTCGATGGGAGCCAGCAGGCAAATCAAGGCCGCCGCCAACAACACTTTCAGGGGCGCATCCCAAAAGCGGTCGCGGGAAAGGGCGGGTAACTGATCGATGAGCATGGCCGCTTTTATATAGGAAAATCGAAGTTCCGTACACGCCCAATTCCCCAATCTCCCAATCTCCCAATCCCAAATCCCCCAATTCCCAATTCCCCTTACGCAGGCTGTAGGTACATCTCCTCCCGCTGGGCGCGGATATCCTCATCGTTGAGGTACTCATCGAAAGGCAGCATTTTGTCAATGATGCCGCGGGGGGTGATTTCGATGATGCGGTTGGTAGCGGTCTGCATAAAGGCTTGGTCGCTGCTGTGCAGCATAAACTGCCCGTCGTAGTCGGCGAGGCTGTTGTTGAAAGCCTGGATCGACTCGAGGTCTAGGTGGTTGGTTGGCTCGTCGATCATGAGGAAATTGGGCTGCTGGAGCATCATGCGGGAGATCATGCAGCGCATTTTTTCGCCCCCAGAGAGCACATGGGATTTTTTGAGCGATTCTTCCCCGGTAAAGAGCATTTTGCCCAAAAAGCCCCGCACAAATTCTTCCTCCCCATTGGAAGTGAACTGCTGCAACCACTGGATAAGGTTGAGATCCGATTCGAAGAAACCGTGGTTGTCTAGCGGCAGGTAGGCCGGGGTGATGGTCACGCCCCATTTGAATTCGCCCGCGTCGGCTTCGAAGCGCCCGTCGAGGATGTCGAAGAGGCGAGCTACGGCCAAGCTGTTGCGGGAGATCACCCCGATCTTGTGGCCACGTAGCACCTCGAAGCTGACGTCTCTGAACAGCGGCTTACCGTGGAGGCTAGCCGCGAGCCCCGAGATTTGTAGCACCTGCTTGCCTGCATCCCGCTCTTGCTCAAACATGATGGCGGGATAGCGGCGGGTAGAAGGCTGGATGGTGTCGAGGTTGAGCTTGGCCAGCATCTTTTTGCGGGCCGTGGCCTGCTTGGACTTCGAGGCATTGGCGCTGAAGCGCTCGATAAAGGATTGTAGCTCTTTGCGCTTGTCCTCCACTTTCTTGTTGCGGTCCGAGCGCTGCCGCAGGGCTAGTTGGCTGGCCTCATACCAGAAAGAATAGTTGCCAGTATGGATGGTGATCTTGGCAAAGTCGATGTCGCAGATGTGGGTACACACGCTGTCAAGGAAGTGGCGGTCGTGGGAAACGACCAATACCGTATTTTTGAAATCGGCCAGAAAATCCTCCAGCCATTTGATGGCCTCGAGGTCGAGGTCGTTGGTAGGCTCATCAAGCAGCAGGACGTCAGGGTCGCCAAAAAGAGATTGGGCGAGCAAGACGCGCACTTTTTGCTTTCCGTCGAGGTTGTCCATCAACTCGTAGTGCAGGTCTTCGGTGATACCGAGGTTAGAGAGCAGGGTAGCGGCTTCGGCTTCGGCATTCCAGCCATTCATCTCTTCAAACTCGGCGCTGAGGTCGCCCGCGCGCAGGCCGTCCTCGTCGCTGAAATCAGGCTTGGCATAGATGGCTTCCATCTCTTCCTTGATCTGCCAGAGCTTATCGTTGCCCATCAGCACCGTTTGCAGTACTGGGTGCTCGTCGTAGGCATTGTGGTCCTGCTTGAGCACCGACATCCGCTCGCCCGGCGACATGGACACGTTGCCGGTGGTCGGGTCGATTTCTCCGGAAAGGATCTTGAGAAAGGTCGATTTGCCCGCCCCATTGGCTCCAATGATGCCATAGCAGTTGCCTGGGGTAAATTTGAGGTTGACCTCTTCGAACAAGGTGCGTTTGCCGTAGCGAAGGGAAATATTGGAAGTGGCGATCATTATCAGGAGATGAGAAATGAGAGAAAAGAAAGCAGAGAAGGAGCCCTGCTTTGAGAGGAGCTAACCAATGGGCAGCGCTTGAAAATAGCCTCGAACGCCTGCGCCGGGGTCTGGGATAAGGTTTTGCTTCCTCCAGGGAAAGCAAACCACAAGTTTATCCGTACGGTCAAAGCCGCGGCAAAGGTACGGATTTTCAGGGGGAAAGAGAAAATCCCCTTGGCATATTGCTACTAAAAAGGGCTTGTAGCAGGAAGCCCGGCTCAACTGCCAGGTAATAGGAGCAAATAGCCACAGCAGTCACCCAGTTTGACCAAGAGGTTTTGTCTTCTCGGCAGGCTTGCGTATCTTTAAGCTACGCGCTTATGTGAATGAAACTACGCAGCTGGGATACTCGCTGCTTCACCTTCTTTTCATTCACGTTCATGCAATACCTATTCCGCTTTTTGCTGCTTTTACCCCTGTTGTTACCTGGTTTTTTGCTGGCACAATTGGGCGGGCCGACCGGTTTTATCCGTCTGGACCAATTTGGCTACCTGCCTCACATGCGCAAGGTCGCCGTCATTGCCGACCCCCAGACCGGCTTCAATGCCGCCCAGTCCTTTTCGCCCGGCCTTACCTACGAAGTGCGTCGCTGGTCCGATGATGAGCTCGTCTTTTCCGGTGCGCTTCAGCCCTGGAACGATGGCGCCACCCACGCCCAATCGGGTGACCGCGGTTGGTGGTTTGACTTCTCAGCCGTAACCGAGCCAGGCAGCTATTACCTCTACGATGCCGCCACCGGTCGCCGCTCCTACCGCTTCGAAATCAGCCACCGCGTCTACGACGAGCTGCTCAAGGTGGCAGGCCGCACCTATTTCTACCAGCGGCTCAATTTTCCCCATCATTCACCCTACGCCGACCCCCGCTGGGCCGATGACGCCGCCTACGAGGGGCCTGAACAAGACCGCGCCGCCCGCAGCCGCTGGGCCAAGGGCGACCCGGGCACCGCCAAGGACCTCCACGGTGGCTGGATGGACGCCGGCGACCCCAACAAGTACACCACCTTCGCCGAAGGGGCCATGATGAACTTGCTGGAGGCCTTCCATACCCGCCCAGAAGTCTTCACCGACGACTGGGACCTGCCAGAATCCGGCAACGGCCTCCCCGACCTGGTCGATGAGCTGGTCTGGGAACTCGATTGGCTGAAACGCATGCAAGATGCCACGGGTACCGGCGGCCTTTTCCTCAAAGTCGGCGTCGACAACCACAACTCGGTTACCCCCCTCAGCCTCGACACCCGGCCCCGCTATTATATGCCCGAATGTACTTCCGCGACCTTGGCTGGGGCTCACATGTTCGCCAAAGCCGCCCTGGTGCTGCAAGAGGTGAGCAGCCCGGAAGGCTACGCTGCCGACTTGCAAAGCCGCGCTATCGCCGCCTGGGAACGCGGTCGGGTCAGCACCCAGGATTTTTCTACCTACGAAACCGCCTGTGACGACCAGGACATCACCGCTGGCGACGCCGACCGCTCGGAGCAGGAGCAACTGGAGAGTGCCCTGGCAGCCGCGGTTTACCTATTTGCCTTGACTGATAGCACCGTTGGCTCATGGCCTGGAACCAGCGGGAGGGCGAGCCTTCTCGGTGAGCGCAGGCGAAAAAGCAAAAGCGCTGGGCGGGATTCCGCTCAGCGCTTTTGAGGTTATTGGCGGGGAGAGCTACGAGTTGACGTAGCTGTTCAGCATGATGGGCATGATGAGCATGAGGATGTTTTCGCCCTCGTCCTGGATGTTCGGCAGAATGAGGCCGGCCCGGTTGGGCTGGGACAGCTCAATGGCCACCTCTTCGGTTTCGACGTTGGAGATCACATCGAGTAGCAGGGCCGCGTTGAAGCCGATTTCGATGTCTTCGCCTTCGTAGGTGCATTTTAGGCGCTCGCGGGCTTCGTTGGCCACGTCGAGGTCTTCGGCGGAGATTTCCAGCTCACTGCCTTTGAGGGCAAAGCGCACTTGGTGGGTGGACTTGTTGGCGAAGATATTGACCCGCCGGAGGGTGCCCATCAGCTCTTGCTTGGCAATGAAGAGCTTGTTGGGGTTGTTGGTGGGGATGACGTTTTGGTAGTCAGGATATTTCTGGTCGATGAGGCGGCAGACGAGCAGCAGGTCCTCGGACTGGAAGAAGGCGTTGTTTTCGTTGTAGCGAATGTTGACGTCACGGGTCTGGCTGGCGTCGAGGGAGTTTTTGAGCAGGTTCAGGGCCTTTTGGGGCACAATGAAGGTGGTCGGTTGCTTGACAGAGATGTCTACCCGGCGATAGCGCACGAGGCGGTGGGCGTCGGTGGCGACAAAGGTAGCCCCGTGCTCCCCGAGGTCGAAGTAGATGCCGTTGAGGGCAGCTTTATCCTCATCGGTGGAGGCAGCAAAGAGGGTTTTGCCCACGGCTTTGAGCAGCACGTGCATCGGCATCTGGATGGAGTCGGTGCCGTTGGCAGAAGGGATGACGGGAAAGTCTTCGCCGTCTTCGCCGCTGATTTTGTACTTGCCGTTTTCGGAGCTGATCTCCACCCCAAAGGTCTCCTCATTGATCAGAAAGGCCACCGGCTGCTCGGGCAGGGCCTTAAGGATGTCGAGCAGGATTTTGGCTGGAATGGCAACCTGGATGTCTTCGCCCCGCGATTCGATGCTCAGGCGGGTCTGCATAGAGGTATCGAGGTTGGTCGTCGAAATGGTCAGGGTATTGCCTGCAATATCGAAGAGAAAATTCTCGATGATCGGGAGCACAGAGCGAGAAGGAATGGCTCCGGATATGCGACTCAATTGCCGGTGCAACGCCGTCGAGGAGACGATGAAGTTCATAGGGTTGCTGGGTTTGGAGATGGAACAAAATTAGCCTGGCAGGAAAATCCC
>CAZIVQ010000328.1:0-5402 GCA_964542415.1 uncultured Bacteroidia bacterium
CAGGCCATAGGCCCGGTTGCGGGCGGAGCGCAGCCGCTCTTCGGCGGCGGCTTCCAGGCGCTCTTGCCGCTCTGCGTCGGCCTTTTGCATCAGGCTGGCCAGCTGCCTGCGTTTCTCCTCGCTGAGGATGCTGTCCTGTACCGCATTGTGCTGTTTGAGGTAGGTGTAGGCCAGGTCCGGCTGGTTCTGGGCCTCGTAGAGCCGCGCCAAGCTTTGATAGACCTTGGCTTTGAGCGGCAAGGCATTGATTTTTTGCGCCAGGACGCGACAAGCTGCCAATTGTTTTTCTGCCTCCACATAGTCATGCTGCTCCAGGTAGATATCGGCCAGAATGAGCCCAAAGTCTGCCGTCTCATAGTCGACCCCCATTTCCTGAAAGGCGGCGACCACCGGGGCTACTTTTTCCGCTCCCTTTTCCCATTCTTCCATCTTGTAGTAAATGGTGCCGATCATGCCTTGGGAAAATAAGCGGCCGTAAGGGTACTCATGGGTTTGGGCCAGGTCAAAGGACTCTTCGGCGAGCCGCAAGGCAGCCTCGTAACGCTCAGACTCGGTATAAACCGAAGACAAAGCCGCGAGCAAGGTGTAGCGGTAAACGAAGTACTGCGGTCCCTGGTAAAAGTCCAGCGCCAGGCGGAGGTAATGTTCCGCTTGGTCAAATTCCTTTTGGTGCCAGTAAATGGTGCCCAGGTTGCGGTGGGCATTGGCCAGGGAAAGGCTGTCCCCGGCCACTTCGCTCAGGCGGCGGGCCTCCAGCTGATGGTCCAGGGCCTTAAAATAGTCCCCGAGGTTGATGTAGGCTTCGGCGGTGTGGGAGAGGTTGGCCGCCCGGGCCGAGTCCGTGATGGAAGGATGGTCGATTTCCCGGCCCAAGGCGTAAGCCCGCAAGGCTTCATCGTATGCATCTGACCAGAAGTGCATGTTGCCGATCAGCAGGTAAAGTTCGTGGCGCTTGGCGGCCCAGCGAGGCTGCTCGTCCAGCAACTTCAGGGCCTGGCGAAACTGATCCCGCGCTGCGGAGTGATCATAGGCTGCGCGATACAGCTTGCCCAAGGCAATGTGAGCGGCTACCTGCTCTGGCAGCTGCGCGGCTTGGCGATGTTGATGAATCAGCCGCTCTAGGCTATCCACCTTAGCAGAATCAAGCTGCTGGGCCGACAGGGAGAGGACCCAGTAGCTGCACAATCCCACCCAAATGAAAAACTGCTTGACCACAAGAAAAATATAGGTCGAAAAAAACCATTCACCTGCGCCCCCACTTAGCTGCCCCCTTGACTTGGGGGGCTGCCAGGGCTGGCCGGGGCACTTTCCGGAGTCCCCTTTGCTGTCGGTAATGCTGCTGGTTTCGCGTTGGCAGAATTTAAGAAAGCAACGGGAATAAAGATAAAAGATTTTAGGGAATATTTCTACTTTCGAAAAAAGAGCCACCTGCCTGCCCGGGCTTGGTAGCGAGCAGTCCCAGACCCGACAGGCTGGAAAGAAGATTCGCAGAGATTGCCCAATACCGCGGTTGGAGTTGCGAAGCCGAATCCCTATTTTGCCCAATCAAATTCATTAACTCCTACAAAATCCAACCTATATCATGAAAAATTGGTCCCTGCTCGCACTGTTGTGCGGCCTGCTGCTGGCTAGCAGCCCGTTACAAGCCCAGGTGAAAGCCCCGGCTCCCAGCCCTTTTTGCAGCCTCACCCAGATGGTGGGCCTGACCGAAATGACCCTGGAATATTCTCGCCCTGGTGTCAAAGATCGCACCGTTTTTGGGGATCTGGTGCCTTACGGCAAAATCTGGCGCACCGGCGCCAACGCTTCTTCCAAGATCACCTTCAGCAATGACGTCACCTTCGGGGGGCAGGAAGTACCGGCTGGCACCTACGCCCTCTACACCATGCCCGGCAAAAATGAGTGGACCGTCATGGTCTACAAAGACCTTAGCCTGGGCGGCAACGTGGCCAACTATGACCAAAGCAATGAGCTGACCCGCTTCACCGTCAAGCCCGAAGCCATGCCCGGCACCGTAGAAAGCCTTCTTCTCTACTTTGACCAGCTCACCGACGAGGGGGCCAACCTGGTGCTGGCCTGGGAAGAAACCCTCATCTCCATTCCCGTAGGCGTCAATACCGATGAGGCCGTGATGGCCTCCATCGAGCAGACCATGGATGGTCCCTCCGCCAACGACTACTTTCAGGCGGCAGTTTATTATTTCAACACCGACCGCGACTTGGCCAAAGCCGTAGAATGGATCGACACCTCCCTGGAGATGCGCCCCGCTTATTGGGTCATGACCTGGAAAGCCCGGATGCAAGGCAAGATGGGCAACTACACCGAGGCCATGGCAACCTCCAAAAAAGCCATGGAGATGGCAAAAGAGGCCCAAAACGCGGATTATGTGAAAATGAATGAGGACCTGATGGCCGAGTTCAAGAAAAAAATGTAAGCTTCGCAGGTCAACCCTGCCCCTTGAAAGCTACGTATGAAAAAGCGGCGGTTCCAGCTGGAGCCTCCGCTTCTTCTATGTCGCCCTATGCCTCGCTTAAGCTTGATATTGTTGTTCTCCCTGCTGACCGGCCTGCTGCCGGCCCAGCCGCTGTCGCTATTTCCGCCCGTCGAGGCCCTCTCCTTTGCGCCTGAGCGGCAAACTTTGCTCCCGCTGCACCTGACCCGCCCCGCCTCGCTGTTGGTCAGCCCCCAGTTGCTCCCCCGCTTTGTGCGAGAAAACCCCCGGGGCTATTCTTACGTCTGCCGCCTGGAATTGGAGGTAGAAGAAAAATTGCCGGTAGGCGTGTGGGTACGAGGAGGTGCCGAATCCCAACCCACTGCTCCTTGGCATCAGCCTGCTGCCGCAGAAAACTACCTTTACCTCCGGCTGCGCTGGCACTTGTTCCGGTGAATTCTTCCCAAGCCAGGGCTTTGCTCCCCGCCCCTCTTTCACCGCAGAGACTGAAAAACCGGGCTATCCCCAGGGACCACCAGCACACTCACATCTCCGGCCACTTCCACCAACGGCAATTCCTGTTCTTCCCAGGCCTTGAGAAAGGTCTGCATGACCTTGGTGCTTTCTTTGTTGTCGTGGACCCCGACGAGGACCTCGAAGGCGGCTTCGGCGGCCGGAAAAATATAGAGGGGCTGATTCCAATGGGATTGCTGGGCTTGGGCAAAATCCCGGGCTTCGGCATAGCTCCTCGCCTGATACAGCCGCAGGCCGTAAGCCGGGGGAGGCGGCTGGTTTTCCGGGCGCTCCAAGGTCGGCTGATAGGTGGGGGCCGTGCGCAAGCGCGCGAGGCGAAACAGCGTATCGATCAGCTGATGGGTGGGCGGCAGGTAGGCAAACCGGCTCAATTCGCGGCCTTCAGAATCAGTGATCAGCAGCAAGGGGGCACGCCGCAGCTGATGCCGGCGGGCAAGGTCTCGCCCCTCGATGCTTTCCAGGCTTTTGACCTCATAGGGCAGGTAATCGGCTAAAATGGTTTCGATCAATAAAGGCTCCTCGCCCAGCCGCGTTTCCATCCCCTGGCAGGCATAGCAATAATCGGTGTAAAATCGGATGAGGCAGAGTTTGTCTTCCTCCTCGGCGGCCCGGCGCAAGGCAAAGAGGTCCCCGTTAAATGCCGGTAGGGAAGCCTTGGGCTCTTCCTGCAAGTGAAACAGCCCCATAAACAGCAGAGCGACCATTAACGAACGGCCCCAAACCCGGAGCGGAATACCGCGTGGCCGCGTTTGGAGCAGTTGTCTAGAGGATTGACGTGGCATAGGTGAATGGCTGAATAGGTAAAGGCAAATTAATACCAGCCAAAGAAATTTCCACGACAAATACCATACATGAATTACATGAGCTGACTGGGGTTTTCCGGCATCTCCCGCAGAGCGGAGTATGCAAAATCAGGCCGGGCCAGGTCCCGCCAAAGGCGGACAGGTCGGAGACCTGGCCCAACGAAGGGTGTTTTTTTGGGGGCAAAAAAGATCGCCCCCCGGCTTTCGTAGTTAATTCAAAAAGGAGAACTTCGCCGCATGGGACGAGCGCTTGACTTGAGAGCTAGCCCCCGAGGCCGTTGCGGCACCTGCTCTGGGCTAAAGAATGGAATTATTCCTATATTAATCCGCCCTAACCCTACCACAAAAAGCCAGAGCCGGAGCAACTTCGCCTTGAAGACCTCGTAAAGGTTACTGAATTTTCAGAAAAAATTGTAAGTTTTCAGATTGCTCCTCTCTCAGCTTTCACCCGATATCCAGAAATATGAATGACCTGCTGACCCTGCTTTCTCGAGACCATGCCTTAACCCCTCCTCTGCAGGGGATTGCCGAAAAAGTTCTGGCTGATGAGCGCATCACCGAAGCGGAAGCACTTTACCTGTATGAAGAGCCAGAAATGCCCGTTTTGGGGATACTGGCCGACCACATCCGTCGTCGTAAGCACGGACCACGCACCTACTTCAACCGCAACTTTCACCTCGAGCCGACCAACGTCTGTATCTACACCTGCTCCTTTTGTTCCTATTCTCGTCGCATCAAAAAGCGCGAAGACGGCTGGGAGCTGAGCCTGGAAGAGATGGTCGATGCCGTGCGAGAATACGACGGCAAGCCCGTCACGGAGGTTCACATCGTGGGCGGGGTGCTGCCCCAATACAACCTGAAGTTTTACCAAGAACTGTTTCAGCGAATCAAGGCCCACCGGCCGGAACTGCACATTAAAGCGTTGACGCCGGTAGAATACCATTACATTTTCAAAAAGGCGAAGGTCGGTTACAAGGAGGGCCTGCAAATCCTGCAAGAAGCGGGACTGCAATCAATGCCGGGCGGAGGCGCCGAGATTTTCGATGAGGCGATCCGGCAAGAGATCGCGGGGGGCAAATGCTCATCGCAGGAATGGCTCGACCTGCACCGGGCGGCCCACGAGCTGGGCCTGCGCTCCAATGCGACCATTCTCTATGGCCACGTCGAGACCTACGCCCATCGCGTGGACCACATGCGCCGCCTGCGCGAGTTGCAGGACGAAACCGGCGGCTTCCAGACCTACATTCCCCTGAAATTCCGCAACCAGAACAACGAGATGTCGCACCTGCCTGAGGTCTCGGTGATTGAGGACCTGCGCAACTACGCCGTGAGTCGGATTTACCTGGACAACTTCGAGCACATCAAAGCCTACTGGCCCATGATCGGGCGGGCAACGGCGCAGATGTCCCTGGCCTTTGGCGTCAATGACATCGACGGCACCATCGACGACACCACCAAAATCTACAGCATGGCCGGGGCCGAGGACCAAAACCCTGCCATGTCAACCCTCGAGCTGGTCGACCTGATCGAACGGGCGGGCTTGCAGGCCATCGAACGCGGTACGCTCTACGAGGTGCTCCGGGACTTTGCGCAGCAGCCGTTTACTGAGCATGAGCTGGAAAGTGCGGCGGTTT
>CAZIVQ010000329.1:0-5395 GCA_964542415.1 uncultured Bacteroidia bacterium
GGCCAACAGCCTGGAATATATTCTATCCGGTGGTCGATGTGGCGCTTACTGAAGCCATGCAGGGCATGGTCCATCTGGAAAAAGCCGTCCAAGCCAGCTACTCCCTCAATGGCGCGGTCCATCAAGCGGTACATGACCTGGATGGGCTGGTCCTGACGCTTCCCGCAGCTCAACTTCAGCATTGGGAAAATAACCTGTACCTGCAACCGGCCCCTGCCCAGGTGGCTTCGTTTTTCTTGAGGGAAGAACTATCCGTTGAGGGCGGCAAGCTGTCGCAAAGCTATCGCCTGCTTGCTCCGGACTGGGCCGGGGAGGTGGTGGTGCTTAGTGTCCCAGAGCGGCAGGAGCTATTTCGAGGGGAGGTAAAAGCTACGCCTGGCTCGCCGAAACCGGCTTTAGGGCCAGCGACTGGCTTGTCCCGGGAAAGGCTGCTGGCCTCTTTGCAGGCCACTACTGCCTTTACCCTGCGCTGTCAGGACCAGTCTCCTGGCAGTCCTACCCAAAACGGCTTAAACCTCTTCTATGACCTGGATGCCCGGACATTTCGCCGACCTACCTGGGTTTGGGGCTGGGGGCCTTCCATCAAGGTGCTACTCGAATGTGCCGAGATACCTGGGTTCGGGATTTCGGCAGACTCCCTGCGGCAAGCGGCGGAGGAAATAGGAGAAGTCTCTTTGCAGTTTCAGGAAAAAGACCCGGCTCATCCGGCCTACGGCATCATCACCAGCCGCTGGAGTGAAAACAAAGGCACCTTGCATGAAAACGCGGGCTTCGAGCAGTATTACAGCATCGCCGACGCGCAGTTTTTAGCCGGTTGGGGCTGGATGGCCCTGTATCAAGCGACCGGCGATCTCCGCTACCTCGACGGGGTCAAGCTGTTGACTGAAACCACCGCCAAGCTCACGGAGGCATTTGACATCATCCCTATGGATTACCTGGTCCGGGCGGGCAGGTGGAAGGATTACGCCCTGAACGAGCAGGGCTTCGGGACCGAAGGCATCAACGAGCTATACCAGGAAGAGCCCGACCCGGCTTACCAGAAGATAGGCGATGCTTACATGCAGATGATTTTGGCAAAATTCGATACGGAAGAAGGCATCTGGAACCGGAAATACCTGATAGACAAGGAAGAAAAGGTGCCCACGGCCTACCACTGCCGGGGCACGGGATGGGCGATGGAAGGACTGGTGGCGGCCTACGAATTGACCCAGGACCCGGTCTACCTGGCGAAAGCGCGCAAAATGGCGGATGTGTTACTCGCGCATCAGTTGGAGGATGGGAGTTGGTCCTACGAC
The DNA here is from genome assembly GCA_964542415.1 of uncultured Bacteroidia bacterium. Taxonomy (GTDB): domain Bacteria; phylum Bacteroidota; class Bacteroidia; order J057; family J057; genus CAZIVQ01. The sequence continues at coordinate 1,296 of CAZIVQ010000329.1, forward strand.
ATCAAGGCCGAAAACCCAGAAGAAATCAGCGAGAAGGGCACCGCGCTGTGGAGCCTGCTACTTTACAAGCTGTATCGCCATACCGAGGATCCCACCTATTTGTCGGCAGCGAGAAAGGCCTTGACGTGGTGTTTGGAGAATCAATACGCAGGCCCCGATCCGCTAGCTCAGGGAGGTCTGATCGGTATCTCCCGGCAGTCGGGGGTGGTATATCGCCCCTGGTTCAGGTTGGCCTGTACCTACGCTTCGGGCTTCTTTGGCCTGGCGGTCCTCCAGGAACTGGCTTTGCAAACGAAAGAGTAGCGGCGGTTTGTCGCGGGGGAGGGGCAATGTCATTCAGCCAAAGGGAACATATTTTAGCTGTCGTTAGTCCCTCAGACCGACCCTGCGGATCGGCCAGCTCCCTTGGCAAAGGAGCCTCACTGTGAACGGCTTGAGGCCGTTTTTTCTGCCAGCCTTCCCCTAAAAGGCGGCGCGGGGGGATCACCCCTTATGACCTGTTTGGTCGCCCAGAAAGCAGGGCTCGAATCCTAATCAATCGATAATCATTGACAAAAACCTCCAAACCCACCTTTATTATGTTTGTAAAACACGCTCTGCTACTTTCCTTGGTGATGTCCTTATGTGGGCTGGCTTGCCAGCCCCAAGCTAGCGAAACAGATCAGGCCGTTTCGCCGCCACGGGTCTTTCTGATCATGGTAGATGACCTGCGGCCCACGTTGGGTTGCTACGGAACGCCCATGGTACAATCTCCGCAGATTGATGCCTTGGCTGAAGATGCCCTGGTGTTTGACCGGGCCTACGCCAACGTTCCGGTATGTGGGGCTTCGCGGGCTAGCTTGCTCAGCGGCCTGCGCCCCAGTCGGCAGCGATTTGTTTCTTACAGCAGCCAAGTAGAAACGGATGCGCCAGATGCCGTTACCTTGCCCGCTTACCTCAAGGCCAATGGCTACCTGACCTTCTCGATGGGTAAAGTATTTCATCATGCGGATGACAGCAAAGCGGGCTGGTCCGAGCCGCCCTACCGCGGCCCCAAAGCGACCAACAAAGATTATGTACGGCAGGAAAACATCGACCGGGCCAAAAGCCATCCCCGAAAACGGGCCGTCTCCTTCGAAGCCATCGACACCACTGATGAGGCTTACCTCGATGGCAAACTAGCGGCGTATGCCCGGCAAAAATTGGACGATCCTAGGCTGCAAGACCAGCCGCTGTTTATGGCCTTGGGGTTTTATAAGCCTCATTTGCCGTTCAATGCCCCCCAGCAGTATTGGGATTTGTACGACCGGGCGGCCTTGCCTTTTCCAGCCAACTACCATCCGCCCCAAGGCGCCCCCCAGGCCTCGCTTCATCAATTTGATGAGTTGCGGTCCTATACCGATATCCCTGATGATCAGGAACCGCTGGATTCGGCCCTGGCCAGGCAAAACATCCACGGTTACTACGCCTGTGTAAGTTATACCGACGCCCAGGTGGGGAAATTTATCCAGGGACTCAAGGAAAAAGGCTGGTACGACAACAGCCTGATCATTCTGGCGGGAGATCACGGCTGGTTTTTGGGCGAGCACAGCCTTTGGGCCAAGCACGCCAATTATCGCGACGCGCTGCGCACCGCGCTAATGGTCAAGTTGCCACAAAATGAGAAAAAGGGGCTTTCCCAGCTCCCGGTTGAGCTGGTCGAACTCTACCCCACGCTGCTGGACATCGTGGGACTGACGCCGCCTTCACACCTACACGCCCAGAGCTTTTTGCCCCTGCTCGATGGAGCCCATGAGGCGGGAAAAGAAGTTTATTGCCGCTACCAAGAGGGAGAAACCCTTATTCAGGGGCCATATGCCTATACCGAATATGTGGACGATGCGGAACAGGTCTACGCCCGGATGCTGTACGACCATCGGACTGACCCTGGCGAAAACCACAACGTGGTCGAGTCCAGTGAAGCGACTTTGGTAAAAGGCTTTTCAAAAAAGCTACAAACCTATCGCGATGCGTATGACCAACCAAGCCCATGACTGATCCCTTCTTTTAGGCGCGTACGAAACCTGGCTCTTTTCATAAAAGCCGTGAGTGCAGGAAGCCCTGCTTTAAAAAGTCGGTTATTTCGAGGGTAATTGTTTAGATACCCAACAGGTCAGGAGGTGAATAACAGCAAAGCCACAGGCCCAGCCGTTTTTCCGGATCTGGCTGATTTGTCCTGATTTGCCACAGCCTGGCAGGCAAGGGGCGACAAAGCTGATTCGTGGCGCCAAGCTCAGGAAGCTATGCGGGAGAAAATATCCCCCTCCAAAAATCCTACAAATTGCCTGAATAGTTTACATCTCCGATAATTACCCTACTGGGAAATTGTATTTTTCGGGTAGTCTGCTTATATTCAGGTATATAAAAACAGGCGGCTTCTGTTTTTTTACCCAAAAATCCCAAACATCATGGTTCTTTCTTCTACTACCCTTGTCCTGGCTGCCATTGGCCTGATCACCCTCGCGGGGGTGGTGTACATCTACCTGGATCATCGGATGTACCAAAACAACCGCAAACAACAACGCGATCAGGTCGACCGCTCCCACAGCCACGAGCCCCATCGGCAGCTGCACTTTGAGCGCGAGCGCGAAGCGGTCTAGGCAGGTTGACAAGCATCGCCTCCCCCAGTCTTCTGTGATTCTGATTCGCTAACTGTATGAAACACGCTTACAATTAAGTGGCCGGACTGCTGTCCGGCCACTTTTGATTTTAAGCGGGCTTCCTGCCTATGGTTCGGTGGTAACCGCCTGGCTCAGCTCCCGCTCCACAAACAAAATCCCCCGCTCTTCCAGTTCCTGCAAGATAGGCCCGTAGATGTCCGGCTTGACCGGAATCTGTACACCGGTGCTGCTGATATGGCCTTCCAGCACCTGCCGGGCCGCAATGCCGAGGGGCAGCCCCACCGTCTTGGCCATGGCGGTGCGCACCAGGTCTTCGCCCTTGACCACCATATGAGATTGGACTTGCCGGGGACGGCCCTCGTCCAGAAAATCAAACTTGTGCCACATCACAATCATGTCGCGGTCCTGCGGGTCGAGGTCCCACTTTTTGTGCAAAATATGCTCCAGCACCTGGGCCGGAGTCCCTTTTTCCAATCCGACCAGCTCTTCCTCAAACAAGCCCAGCCAGCGTAGCTTGAACATCACCTCGCCATCCAGGTCGAGCTTGAGGTAGTGGGCCAGCTTGAGTTCGACCGAGTTGTCGGGGTCATAGGAAAGAAAAGAATTGATGAACTGCCGGTGGGTCATGTCTGCGACCCCCTCCATGCGGTAGCTGTCATCGGTCGCGCCGAGCTTCACAAAGACGTCCCAGGCCCGGCAAAAGCCCGGTCGCCGCAGCGTACCGCGGTATAGCGTGCGGATCCCTCGCAGGTTGTAGACATCAAGGTACTTGAGCGAGTCACGGTTGGCGTAGCCTTCAAAGTAGCCATGGCCAGGAATGTGGATTTGCTCGGTACGGCGGAAGAGGCGGTGGTAAGGAAAGTACTTGTAGCGCCCTGCTTGGATGAATTTGACCGTACCCTGCCCAGCCAGCACCACGTTGCGCGGGTTCCAGGTAAATTTGTATTCCCAGGGGTTGTCAAGGGTGCATTCGGGAGCGAGCAGGCCCCCGGTGAAGGTCTCGAAGGCCGTAAGTTCGTGGCCTTGGGCCCGGATCTCATCGATCACCCGCATGGCTGACATGTGGTCGACACCGGGGTCAAGGCCGCACTCCATGAGGATGAGGATGCCCTGGGCCCGGGCCTCCTCGTCGAGGGCGCGAATCTCGTCCGAGACGTAGGAAGCGGTGAGCAAGGGGGTGGCCAGCTGTACGCACATTTTGGCGACGGGCAGGTGCATGTGGGCCGGGAGCATGGAGATGACCAGGTCGGCAGCGGTAATTTCGCGCTGTCGTTGCTCCTCGTCGTGGATGTCAAATTGGATGGCCCGTCCATTGGGGGTAGAGCCGAGCTTTTCCTGGGCCCGTTCGCGGGAGAGGTCGCCCAAGGTGAGGCGCCAGCCTTGCCGTTGGCAGACTTCGAGCAGGTAATGGATTAAGACCGTGGCCGAACGGCCGGCACCGATGATGAGGAGGTTTTTCAT